>ONIT01000092.1 GCA_900317945.1 uncultured Pseudomonadota bacterium | reverse complement strand
TTGGCTGATTCTGGCCGTCCCCATCATCGCGCTTGACTTGCTGTACGGCATCCGTGCGGCAAAGTTCCGTGGTGAGGCGGTGCGGTGGTCAACCGCCATCAGAAGGACTGTTGACAAGACGGTTTCCTATGTGATGTGGTGTGCCGCCGCCGTGATGATTGCTCAGCTCTTCGAAGTTGCGTGGCTCGACAAGGCGATCCTCGGCTTGGTGTACGGAAACGAACTCATCAGCGTTATCGGGAATTACCTCGAGACCAAAGGTATCAACCTCTCCGTGGCTAATCTGTGGAAACTCATATTCCGCAAGGGTGCCGAGAAGGTGGGTGTCGAGGTGACGAAGGAAGACCTTGAGGACGTGATTCAGCAAAAGGATAAGGAGGAGGCGGTGAGGTGGCTCAGGAAAGCCGCAGGGCACGGCGATTCGGCCTCGCAGTACAACCTCGGCATGAGCTTCATGGAGGGAGACGGAGTCACCAAGGATGTCAGGGAAGGGCTCGTATGGATACAGAAGGCCGCAGAGCAGGGGTGCCCGCCTGCAGTGTCATATATGAATGACATCAGAGGCGGCAAGGATCAGAAATCCTGACCTGAAGCTCCGTGGACGGCCGTGGCTGGTTTCAGAAGCGCATCCTGCTCCAAGCCTGCAGAACACGTTTAAGCACTGCCGGGAGGAGGTGCCATGAAGGCTCCTCCTTGCTCGGCGGGGTGCCAGCGTCCTTCCGGAATGGCTCCGGTGGGAGAGCGGTCAGTCCTGATCCTTTACTTCTTCATAATGGGTAAACTGCCTGACACTGCCGTCTCCGTTGAATACCAGAGCCAGCTTCAGGACAGGCTTTTCAGGCAGTGTGTCTCCGTATTTACGGTTCTTTATCTGTCCGACCGCCTCACTTAGCTTCCTGCTGCAGTCGGCTTCACTTCCGGCGTACTTGAGCTCAAGCACCAGCCGCCGGCTGTCATATTCAAGGATAATGTCGCTTCTTCCTGCCGCGCTCTGAACCTCTGTCCTTACCGGCTGATCTGCTCCGATGAAATACGCATGAAGCATTCCCTGAATGGTTTTCTCGTCAATATGCTGGTAATTCTCATAGCTTATAGTGTTGAACAGCTCATTGAGCCTCTGAACAATATCAGCAGGACTGGCTTCAGAAAACAGCCTTTCATTCCTGATCCTGGAAAAATCGGCTCTGACAAAAATCCTGCGGACGAGAATCTTTTCGAACGAGCGCCGTACTTCCTTGTTGGGAATCCCGATGGTTACCTGGTTGCCGTCAGGAACAGGTGATTTCACCGTAAGGTATCCGATTTGGCACATCAGGACTTCCTGTCTCATGTCAAGCAGGGAGGAGGGGTCCCAGAAATCACTGAACCCGACATCAATATCCCCAGCATAGTCCTCAAGCCTGATGCTATGTGTTTCAAGATACTTTGCGAGTACTGTAGGCATGCCGCCGTTGTCATACCAGTAATTGCGGAAAACCATCATCCGTGTCTCGGCGGTCTCCTTGAAGAATTTGATGACTGACCACGTGGAGAATACCTTGTTCTCATAAAAACTGTCAAAGCAGTACCCGTCATATTCTTCGGAAAGCCGATCCAGAAGCTCATCGCGCTCTGACTCTGTCACCTGTTCCTGAGGTTTGCCTTTCTCCAGTGATACGGCAAGGTCTATGTAGTCGGTGTAGTATTTTCTGATCTCTTCCCTGGTAAAGCCGGCTATTGTTGAAACCGGTTTGTAGTAGCTTAAATCATTTATGTCAGAGCCAGCTGAGAAAATGGAGACGTCCTTCAGCCTTGTTACTCCTGTGATGCCAAGAAACCTGATGCTTGGATCGTCCTTCATGACCCCGTATAGGTTGCGGAGCTGAATTCTGAATTTTTCGTACAGTTCAGGATCATTTATGTTCGCTGCAAGCTGTGAGTCATACTCATCTATCAGAATGACTATCCTGATGCCATGTTCGTTCAGAGCTTTCAGCAGATCAAACATGACCTCAACGGGACTGGGCTTTGCTGTAATGCTGTCTGTGATGTCCAGCTTTCTGGCAAATAACCGGACATTCTTGCAGAACAGATTGGCAAATTCCTTGTAATCCTCGGTGTATTTGAGAAAATCAAACCGCAGCACAGGGTATTTGCTGTCAGTCCATTTATCATAAATCCACGTGTTCCTGAAATAAGGATCGACACCGCTCTCAAACAGCGTTCCTATCGTATCGAGCATAAGGGACTTCCCGAAACGCCGCGGCCTTGAAATGAAAATCCTGTCGGTCTGGAGAAGGTTGAAAATCTGTTCTGTCTTGTCAATGTATATACAGTCTGAGTCTATGAGATTCTTAAAACTCTTGGTCTGTGCTATTTTTCTCATGCTCTGCCTCCGACAGTCTGGTCTCACGCTCCATTGTACTTGAAACCTCATTCCGGCTTCTTAGTCCGAATCTAGGTTTATGATGTCTTCATGTCCTGTCATTTTGCTGTGGCTTCATCACTGCAGTTCAGCCTTGGCTTATTCGAGGCCTCATGCGCAGACTGTCAGGCAGCCAAGCCAGTTTGAGGACCATGTCAGCGGTCAAGACTGTTCGCATCAAGCAGGAAATCAATGAGGCCAATCCTGAGGATCCCTTTATCGTCAGTCCAGCTTTTCCCGTATGATTTGGAAACTACTATCTTCCTGAAGGAATCATCTATTGCCCTGAGTGATCTCAGCTCTGTCCTTTCCTTATCAGGATCATCCATGCTCAGCGCAGACTGGAGGTAGTAGATTCTGCTGCCTTTTCTTGCGACAAAGTCCACCTCGCAGTTTTTCTGATGCATTACTTTATTGGCATCGGGCTCACGGAGGGCTATGACACCTACATCAACGGAATATCCCCTGACAAGGAGCTCGTTGTAAATCAGGTTTTCCATGATATGAGTCTGTTCAATCTGCCTGAGCCCGAGTCTCGCATTTCTCAACCCGATATCCGTGCAGTAATATTTGGAAGGATACGAAAAATACTTTTTCCCTTTTATGTCGTACCGTACAGCCTCGGAAAAAAGAAAGGCATCCCGAAGATACCTGAGGTAGCTGCTGACTGTCTCCGGATCAACATCAAGATTCCTGGTGCTTTTGACTGTTCTGGAGATTTTGCTCGCATTGGTGAGTGATCCGACGGAAGAGCAAAGCGCGCCCGTCATTTCACGGAGGATGTCAGGATGCTTGATCTGGCAGCGTTCCTCTATATCCTTATAGATTTCCTCAGACAGATCCTCAAGATGCTGAAGCTTTTCCTCATCTGAACTGAGCTGTGCAAGGCAAGGCATGCCGCCGTACATCATGTACTCATCGTACGCGTCCCTTTTGTCCATGCCTGTTCCGTCAGCGTACTCCTTAAAGGAGAGCGGATAAACCTTAACAACGTCTCCTCTTCCTCTGAATTCCGTGCTGATATCTTTTGACAGCAGCCTTGAATTGCTGCCGGTTACGTAGATATCCACATTCTTATACGACAGGAATTCATTCAGCACCTCGTATATCCTGACCGGGGCATCAGTGCTGCGCAGCTCCCTGGATGAAATTGCGTACTGTATTTCATCGATCATGAGATAAAACCGCCTGCCTGCATCCGCTGTTCTGTTCCGGATATAGTCAGCAAGCTCCTTCGGATCCCGCAGCGGCGCATAGCGGTCCTGATCCAGGGCAATTGAGATGATGTCTTCCTCACTTACCCCCGCTGACAGCAGATGCTGCCTGAACAGCTAAAAGAGAATCGTGCTCTTTCCGCATATCCTGATGCCGGTAATGATTTTGACCCGTCCGTTCCACTGCTTGCTGATTATCTTATTGATGTAACTGTCCCGTGCAATCATCAGCCTGTTTCCTTATTCGAAACTTAGTCACTTTTGTGGGTAACTTCCGATTGTAATTGTATGGTATCTGTTTCCGGAAGTTACTCACAAAAGTGACCAAGTTCAGGGTTGAAAACATGCTGCGATTCAGAGAGATGGCATCAGATCAGCGGATGAGCATCAATGCCCCTTCATTATCCACATCTCTGCCCCAGCATCATCTGCTGAAATGACCCGACCTGCAGCAATATCGTCCATGCCCGACTGCAGCTCTTTGTCAGTATGCTCTTTTGTCATGTCTCCGTGGAAGCAGGCTTTCGGGAAGACTGCCCGGCATCACCGGAGGCCGCCGCTGACAGGGCTTTTTCAAGGGCCCTCTTCATCTCCCTGTTCGGAACTCCGAGCCTTACCGAGTTTCCGTTGGGAACCTGTGAATGAACGGTAAGGTACCCTGCATCGCACAGGAGTACCTCAGGCTTCGTCTCGCGAAGGGATGTCCGGTACCAGAAATCAGGCATTCTGACATTGATGTCCTTAAAACCTTCATCGGCCCATGTCCTGAGGCTCCCGGAAAAACCTGCTGGTATTTGGGGCACGGATCCTTCTTCATCAAGGTAATCTCCGAAAATCACCCTGCGGTTTTTCATGACATCCCGGAAGAAGCTGTTCACTGACCATGGGGAGAACACTTTTCTCTCATAGAAACTGTCGAAGCAGTAGCCGCCGTATTCCTCCCCGAGCCTGTCAAGGAGCTCATCGCGATCAGCGTTTGTCGCCTGCTCCACCGGAATTCCCTTCTCAAGAGATACGGCCAGATTTAGGTAGTATATGTAGTATTTTCTGATCTCATTCCTGGTGAAGCCGGCAATTTCTGAAACCGGCATGTAGAAGCTCCTGTCCCTGAAATCAGTGAGGTCTGAAAAAAGTGAGGGCTCCTTCCATCTGGAGGTTCCGGCGATGACAAGATACCTGATGCATGGATCGCCTTTCATGATGCCCTGCAGATCCAGCAGCATTTTCCTGAACCTGTCGTGGAGCTCAGGATTGCAGGAGTTCGCGGAGAGCGGCGCATCATAGTCATCAATCAGAATCACAATCCTTTTCCCGGACGTCCTCAGCTCTAGAAAGAGGGTGAAGAGAGAGGCTCCGGGAGATCTGTCAGGAATGGAGCCTCTGAGTCCGAGCCTTTCCGCAAAAGACCTGATCTTCCCGATGAAACGTGCGGCAAAACCATCATAGTCCGAGACGCCGAATTTAAGGAAATCAAGCCTCAGGACCGGACAGGTCTGCTCAGTCCATCTGTCATGGATCCAGGTATCCCTGAAGCAGGGATCGACACCGTATTCGAACAGCGTTTCTATGGTGTCAAGCATCAGGGTCTTGCCGAAACGGCGGGGCCTGGCGATGAAAGTCCGCTCGGTGTTCAGAAGTCTGAAAATCTGCTCGGTCTTGTCGACATAGACAGAGCCTGAGTCTATGAGATCCCTGAAACACTGGGTCTGCGCAATTTTCACTTTATTTCCCTGGTTTGAGTAACCAGCCTGTCTGGACTTTAACGAAGAAAGCTGCATGGTGGAAGCTCCGTTAATTAAAAGAATCCCAAGTAGCCGTACTATTTCTGACCGACTTGGGATTTTTACGTTCACCCGTCATTATCTGAGTTATTTTCAGAACTATCTTTTGTCTCAGTTTCAGATACTTTACCGCTGCATGCCAGGTGTAATTTTTCCATAAGCTCCCTATGGCACTTTATCGTGTGAGACCACCTGACATCGTCAGTCCTGGGAATCTCCTCAGCTGTAAACCCATCTGACCGTCTCTGAACTTCACGCAGATCATCAAGCATGTCACCGAAAGTCAAATGATCCAGCACATGTGCTTCTTTGGCAGCATTCAACATCCTGCAGGAAATGATGGAGGAGATCGCGTTAATGAAGTTGGTCCCGTTGACGGAGTTGCTGCTTTGGACACTGGTATGGTCTATTTCAAGAGTGTTTTTGTACTGTTTGAAAACAAGTTCAAGAAGCCATCTTTGTGAGTAGGCCTGGTATATAGTTTCCATCGGCATATCCAAATCAGATTCAAGCACAATGGTACCGAAGCTTTTCCTTTTCTCATCGTATTTATTTCCGTCTAATTTTCCCTTGCGTATTGCTCTGTTTTCGAAGCAGAAATCCTCCTTCGAGGCTTTTTTCTGGTCCCTGAAGGAATACAGGAACACGCCTTTGTCTGTCTTTGCTTTTGTACCCATCACAGGACATTCGGTGCCCCTGACCATGGTGTTGTATATATTCAGGCTGTATTTCTTGATCCTTTGGTCATCTCTCTTGACCGGAGTGATATAGTGCAGATCAGGATGGTTTTTCAGCCATTCGCGGATCTGGTTGGGAGGAAACCCCTTGTCCGCAAGGATAGTGCCTTTTGTTATGCCGTTTTCACGCACAAAGGACTCATAGGAAGTTGAGTCCACCGAATTGCCAGGAAAGACATCAGCACATACAGGCTCCATCTTCTCAATGTCATAGGCATACAGAATCGAAATATCCCTGGTGCCCTTTATCCTGGTCTTTCGTGAGAACTGGGACAGCTCATTTATGATGCTGTTGTCAGTGACAAGTGTTCCATCTATCGCAATGTGATGCTCTGCCGCGACCCTCTCAAGCCTTTTTCCAAAAAACTCATGCCTTTTGCCTTCGTACCTGCCCAGCTCATTCAAAAGTTTGCCGACATGGTTTTTGGACAGATGTGTTCCCGGGAAGAACACCTTCAGAAATGAGGAGTCGTAGTATGAGGCATACCTGGAAGCTGATATTCTTGGCTTTATGATCCTCAAAATTGCTATAACCATGATGGAGTACACATCAGAGGCATCATATATCTCCAAAAGATCCGAGATGATGTCGTCACAGAATCTGTAGGCAAACGCAGGAGCACCATACGTCAGGACTTCAGCATCCTGTGAAACCACAGCCTCATTTTCTCCAGGCATTTGCTCTGGCTCTGACTTCGGCTCAGCTTTAGCTTTCTTCTGCCCGCCTTTTGGCACCGGGACATATTTGAAATTTATGATATGTCCGATGACCTTGCCATTCTTTGGCTGCGGATTTTTACCGCGGACATACTTGCCTGAAGCAGCTCTTTCTCTTACAGCATAGCGAAAAGGTGTGTCTTTTCCGTTATCACACACAATAGTATTTGTTGGTCTTTCAACTTCTCTGATTTCCTTTGGAACACCCATATCAGCCTCCTGAAGGATATAGTACAGTATATCATAACAGTACTATATAGTCAAACACTTTTGAGGTAAATTTGGGTATGTAGGAGGCTGGTAACCAGCAAAAACAATAAAAAGAAGACATGAACAGGGATAAAATTCTGGAGACAGGAAAGGTTTTGACCAGAGAATTATGATTGTAATAGTAGAAAACTATTGTTAGATTAGCGAATTAGGCAAAAATCTAGGGGGTAAGTTGTCACTTCACGGGAAATAGTACGGCTAAGAGGGATTCTTTTATTTAATTCATAGATATCCTGCAGATCCTGCTTGGCTCTAAAAGAGTAGGATATTTTCATTTGCCGTACATTCTCCGTATCTCAGCCTCAACTTCATCTGCTGAAATAACCCTGCCTGCAGCAATATCGTCCATGCCAAGCTGCAGTTCTGCGTCAATCTGTTTTTTTGTCATGTCATCGATTGCAACCGGCTTTTTGGAAGGCAGTTTCATCTCAAAGGGCATGCCGCGCTGGATAACTACCTGTCTTAAAAACATGCCTATGGCATTGGACATTGGAATTCCAAGATAGTTCAGGATTGTTTCAGCTTGTTCCTTTGTATCAGGATCAACACGCGTATATACATTTGCTGTTTTGGATATTATTCTTGCCATAACAACGCATCTCCCCTTTTTTATAGAGAATGTTATAACAAATGCTAGCTTAAAGCAATCTAATGTCAATCGAACAAAGAGTCAGTATCAGTTATTTCCCTGAACTGCGTGGTCATGAGATGAAAGCCCGTCTGTTGTCCATAAGACTGAAAATCTGCTCTGTCTTGTCGACGTAGATAGAGGCTGAGTCTATGAGATCCCTGGAACACTGGGTCTGCGCTATTTCCCTCATGAGCAGCCTCCTGCATATGTCTTTGCGGATTGTACCTGAAACCGGCCCCATGAATTGCCTGCTACCAGAGCGTGCCTGCAGTAAGGCCATCCGTGCTCGGCTGACTGTTCCTGCATATGGGACAGGTCACATTCACTGCACGCATTCACGGGCATAATGTCCGGTGAGACGTCAGAATTGAGAGGCGCGGCACTATGCGGCAGGGCACTGGTCCTGCCGCCACATGCGTCAGGCCTCAGAGGAAGAAGAAGGAACGGAGCACCATGAAAGACAGCAAGTCAGGCAGCCTGCCGTCAGGAGCAGGATCTTTAATACCCGGGTTTGAGGTGCCTCAGAGCCCGGTCTTTACCGTGGAGTGGCACGGCAGGAAAAAAGGCTGCCGGAGCGGTGACGCGGAGCGCTTCCTTGAGACGGGTGAGAAGTACTATTTCGGAGAAGGTGCGGATCAGGATTATGCTGAGGCCGTGAAATGGTTCCTGAAGGCGGCGGAGCTCGGGGATGACTGGGCAGAGTGCTATCTTGGCAGGATATACGATTTGGGGAAAGGCGTGCCTCAGGATTGCTCCGGGGCCGTTAAATGGTACCGGAAAGCTGCTCTTAAGGGAAACACGCAGGCACAGACAAATCTCGGAGTCATGTGCCTCGAGGGCCGGGGCATGAGAAGGAACGCAGCCGGGGCCGCGAAATTGTTCCTGAAGGCCGCGGAGCAGGGAGAGCCGGCTGCCTGCGTCAATCTCGGCATACTGTACGGAAGCGGAAAGGGAGTCAGACAGGACCTGGCTGAGGCCATGAAGTGGTATCAGAAGGCCGCTGAGAAGGGGCACGCCGGCGCGGAATACCTCCTTGGCTCCCATTACTACGGAGGCTTCGGCGTGCCGAGGGACGTTGAGAAGGCCTGGGAATGGTACCGGAAAGCCGCGGACAAGGGAGTTGCGGAAGCGGAGTACACTCTCGGCTTCATGTACATGAACGGAGAGGTCAGGGGTGATGAGAGCGAGGCGGCTGAGCTCGTGAGGAGGGCTGCCGCAAAGAACTATCACCAGGCACTGTGCCTGCTCGGGGTCATGTACGGAACGGGCACCTGCGTGCCGCGGGATGACGCGAAGGCTCTCGGGTGGTACCGGAAGGCGGCGGATGCGGGCTACACTCTGGCGTGGACCGCGATCGGGCACATGTACTTTGAGGGACTCGGCGTACAAAGGGATTATGTAGCGGCGGCTGACTGCTTCCTGAAGTCCGCCGGGCAGGGCGATCCGGACGCGCAGAACATGCTCGGCGACATGTACCGGATCGGGCGCGGAGTCCGGCAGGACTACGCTGAGGCACTGAAGTGGTTCAGGAAGGCCGCTGACAAGGGCCATCCCAGCGCGCAGAACTGCATAGGCGAGATGTACTGGAGCGGGCAGGGCGTCAGGCAGAACAGGCCGGCGGCTGTGCGCTGGTTCACGAAGGCCGCTGACAAGGGCGATCCGGACGCAGAGTGCAACCTCGGCGAGATGAACTTTGCGGTGAAAAATTACGATGAGGCGGCGAAGTGGTACCGGCTGGCCCTGGAGCAGCGCGATGATCCGGAGACAGAGTTCATGCTCGCAGTCGTCCTCAGTGCGGAGGGCTGGCCGGGGCATGATTACAGTGAGGCCGCAGGACTCTTCAGGAAGGCGGCAGAGAGCGGGAATCCTTCCGCTCAATTCAACCTCGGGATGCTGTACAAGGCGGGGCGCGGCGTGAGGCAGGATTATGCGGAGGCCGTGAAATGGTTCAGGAAGGCCGCGGAGCGGGGAATCCCGGAAGCCTGCTACGCACTGGGCGGCATGTACTATGACGGACGGGGAGTCAGTCAGGACTATGAAGAGTCATTCAGATGGTGGCTGAAGGCTGCCGAGAAGGGCATGGCAGAGGCACAGAATGACGTTGCTTCCTTGTACCGCGGCGGCACCGGCGTTCAGCAGGATGATGAGAAGGCCCGCATGTGGTACCTGAAGGCGGCGGAGCAGGATGATCCGCTTGCGGAGAACAGCCTCGGCGAAATGTGCATGAAGGCCCCAGGAGGACCGGACTATGCCGGGGCCCTCAGGTGGTACCGGAGGGCTGCTGAACATGGCTGCGCCATGGCGGAGAGGAATATCGGCAGGATGTACTATGAGGGACTTGGCGTGAAGAAGAGCGTGTCTGAGGCTGCCGGATGGATCCGGAAGGCCGCTGAGCACGGACACGCCGAGTCGCAGTTCAACCTCGGGAGTATGTATATTGCCGGCCATGGAGTCAGGCAGGACTATATGGAGGGCCTCAAGTGGGTGGGCGAGGCCGCAGCGCAGGGCTATGAGCGTGCCGAGGAGCTTCTCAGGCTTGTTGCACAGGGGCTGAAGTGAGCACGCCGCAGGCATCAGACTCTCCCTGCCGTTTCAGAACCGGACTGACGGCAGGCCTTTTCAGCAAAAAAGCGCAGGGGACGACCTGCTATGACATTCCGGACTGAACTGAAGCTTGATGGGGCTGTTCTGCACTGCTATTCTTTTTTGCGTATGAGGTGGCAGAGCGGGTCCCTCCTGAACAAAACGGGCTGCCGGCAGGAGCCCGAGAGCTGTCAGGCTGCCTGCGCTGTCTGCCGGAACAGAATTTCCCGCAGCATTCCGGCGCGATAACAGAACAATGGACAAAACAGCAGTGACGCAGCGGCAGATGGCATGCCCCATCTTGCTGCCTGCAGCCAGGGCTTTGTCCAGGGAATGCTGCCGGCCTGATGAATGACAGCAGAAAGGCTATGTATTGCCAGAAGCCTGAATCTGATGAGCGCATGCACATGCCGCGCTGGGAGCACTCATGGGAAGATTCCGAGGTCATCCGCTGGTGCCGGAAGGAGGCTGCCGGGGGCAATGCGGACGCAGAGCTGCTCCTGGTACTCATGGAGCGTTATGGCTCCGGTGACGTGAAGGACAGCAGAGAGGCGGAGGAGCTGCTCACGAAGGCCGCTGAGCAGGGCTCGGCAGTTGCAGAGGCGGCGCTCGGTGAGATGTTTGACAGCAGTGAGGATTACGCAAAGGCTGCGGAGTGGTACCGGAAGGCCGCTGAGCACGGGATACCAGCAGCAGAGACCTGCATGGGCGATCTTTGCCTTGAGGGCCATGGCGTCAGTCAGGACTATGCCGAGGCGCTCAGGTGGTACCAGAAGGCTGCGGATCAGGGTGATGCCATCGCGGCGAACAATCTCGGCACACTGTACCTTGACGGCCTGGGCACGGAGCAGGATTACGGCAGGGCGATGAAATGGTTCAAGAAGGCCGCCGGGCAGAATGAGCCGGCTGCGATGATAAACCTCGGCAACATGTACTACGAGGGGCGCGGCGTCAGGCAGGACGCGGGAAGGGCATTCAGGTTTTACCGGAAGGCCGCCGATCTCGGAGATGCCGGGGCGCAGTCCACCGTAGGCGACATGCTGGTTCAGGGGGACGGCGTCGCGCAGGATTACGACAAGGCTGCCGCGTGGTACCGGAAGTCTGCGGATCAGGGCTTTGCCTCAGCCCAGTACAACCTAGGTGTCATGTATCTTGAGGGGATCAGCGTCAGGCAGGAGCTGAAGGAGGCTCTGAGGCTCTTCACGCTGGCCGCTGATCAGGGCGATGCCAATGCGCTGTTCAACCTCGGCACGATGTACCTCCTGGGGCATGGAGTCAGGAAGGACCCCAGCGCAGAAGTCAGCATCGGCGGAATGTACCGGGAGGGGCTCTCCGTCAGTCAGGATTACAGCGAGTCACTGAAATGGTACATGAAGGCCGCTGAGCAGGGCAGCATGGAAGGGCAGTACAACGTCGGCCTCATATACATGCAGGGGCTCGGCGTCAGCCCGGATCCGAAAGAGGCGTGCAGATGGTTTGAGAAGGCCGCGAAGCAGGGCGATCGGGAAGCTGCCGCATGCCTTATGGCGCTGCGGCTCGATGCCGGGGAGCTCAGCGGCACGGATATCTCCGGGGCACTTTCAGGGCTTTTCCGGAATGATGGGGATGAGGAAGACGGGTGAGAC
>ONIT01000091.1 GCA_900317945.1 uncultured Pseudomonadota bacterium | reverse complement strand
CGAGAGGAACTCGTTCACCTCACTGGACCTGTGCACGCTCTCGCTGCGCCCGCGGTCAGGCACCAGCGCGTCGAACTCGTCGAAGTTGAGGATCATCGGGGCGTTCTTCCGAGCCTCGGCAAACAGCTGCCCGATCTTCTCCTGCGAGCCGTGGATATAGGTGCTCGCGAGATCCGAGGACTTTATGAGCTTATAGTTCCAGCCCGCCTCCTCGGCGAACTTCTCGGCGATGAAGGACTTGCCGCATCCCGGAGGGCCGTAGAGCAGCATGCCGTTCGGGATCTGTATTCTGTACTTCTCCGCGAGCTCCGGATCCTTCAGCACGTCGATGATCTTCTCCCGCATCATGGACTTGAGGTCCTCCATGCCGGCGACATCGGCAAAGCCGTTTCCCCTGGCCCGGCGCGGCTCAGGCGTGTTCCCGGGAGCAGCCTTCTGCTCTGCCCCGGAAAGCCCGGCCGGATCTCTGTCCTGACTGCCGGCACTCTGAGAAAGAACCTCATCGCTGCCATCCGGCTGATCCTTTATCCCGAGCGCGTCCATGAACTCACGGGCAGACTGAAAGCGCTTATCAGGATCCACCGAGAGCGCCTTCTTCATCGCCTCAAGCTGACGGTCATCAATGTCTATGAGCCTCTTTTCGGGAATGGGGAGCGGGCCCTTTCTCTTCTCGATAAACGACCGGACGTCCTCACGGATGGACTGAACAAATTCAGAACCCGCCTCATCCTCCGGAAGCTCCAGTGCCCACTTCACTGTCTCTTCCCTCCAGAACTCCGTCTCCCAGGGCCTGATGCCGAAAACCAGCCAGTACATCACAGCACCTGCCGAGAAAATGTCAGACCTCACGGATCCGCCGCCCTCCATGCGCTCCGGTGCCACATAGTGGAGATCCTGCCCATGCCACAGCAATGGATCCGGTCCGAGATCGCTGTACCTTGCATTCTCGAAGCCGGTGAGCTTCAGCCCGCTGAAATCACTGCAACCTGGACTGACGCAGACATTATCGATATTATGCGGCGTCACCGCGTTATGGATTACCGGCCGGTGGCTCCTGTGAAGGCAGTCAAGAGCCCTGAGCAGCGGCCCCATCAGATGCATAAGCTCCTCTGCGGTAAAGCGCTCTCCTTCGTCAACCAGGTGCCATAGACCATCGCCGCCCGGCGTTTCTGTTGCTATATAGAAGAGCCTGTGCCCGTCTTTCTCCACTGTGCCGGAGCTGAGGAGCCGGCACAGGTTCGGGTGCCTGAGCGAGGAGGCGATTTCCGCCTCGATTACGCTGCCGTCCCTGTCAAGCATGGATGAGGGCAGATTGTCCATGCAGAAAAGCCTGACATGGCAGCATGCATGTCCCCTTTCGTCATCGGCCAGGTACAGCTCATGAAAGGAGTCTTCCTCGTACCGGCAGATAAGAGTGTATTCACCTATCCTGTCATTCACCTTGAAAAGAGCCATGGCATCCTCCGCCTCCCCAGCAAAAAAAACATACAGGCGCATCTCAGATCACGCGTACAGCGGCAGCGCGCCGGGGAACGGGAGCATTCCCTCCTTATGATGATATGGGCGGGCGGCGTGGGCTTCAAATTTTAATGGCGCCCGGAATGTCATAGCGGGTCATTTCAGGGAAGAATTTTGTCCCTCTGGCATGAACATGCTGAGCTCCGGACTCGGCCTGGAACAGAAAGCTCAGGCCCCGGCCATCTTTATGCCGGGCAGCTGACAGTGCGTGAAGCGCCATATCCGGGACTGCCTGCGGCGCTCCGTCTGACGGCTCACTTCCGGATGAAGCCGATGGGATTGTGGCTTCTCTCCCTCGCGCTCTTCTCAACCTTCATCCTGATGCCGTCATAGTACCTGATGTCATCCGGGCTTACGGAAGGAGTGGTCCTCCTGATGGACTCCTCAAGCATCTTCTCCGTGATGTCTGACCTTTCCTCAAAGGCCTTCTCCGCCGCGTCATTCACGATATAGGCGATGTCAGAGGCAACGAAGTTCTCCGTGAGCGAGGCGAGGCGGCGGAAGTCAATGCCCTTCGCCTGCGGGCGTCCCTTCATCTGCACGCGGAACATGCCCTCCCTCGCCTCAGGATCGGGGACCGGGATGTAGATCATCTGATCAAGCCTGCCCTTCCTCCTCACCGCGGGATCGATGAGATCCGGGCGGTTGGAGCTCGCGATGACGAATACCCTGTCCTTCCCGCAGTTGTTCATCTGCGAGAGGAACTCGTTCACCTCGCCTGACACGTGGACGCTGTCGGCGCGGCCGCGGTCCGGAACCAGCGCGTCGAACTCGTCGAAGTTGAGGATCATGGGAGCCTTCTTCCTCGCCTCGTCAAAGAGCGCCCCGATCTTCTCCTGCGAGCCGTGGACATAGGTGCTCGCGAGATCCGATGACTTTATGAGCCTGTAGTTCCAGCCGGCCTCCTCGGCGAACTTCTCGGCGATGAAGGACTTGCCGCATCCCGGAGGGCCGTAGAGCAGCATGCCGTTCGGGATCTGGATCCGGTACTTCCCGGCGAGCTCCGGGTTCTTAAGGACATCGATGATCTTCCTCTGCATCAGCGCCTTGATGTCCTCCATGCCGGCGACACCGGCAAAGCCCTTCCCCGGTGCGCCGGCCTGCTCCGGCTCTTCATCAGCAGCCTTCTCCTGGGCCTCCTCCTGCTCCTGAGGCTCTGTGTCAGGAACGGAAGACTTTTCCTCCGCGGATCCGGCCTCCTCAGAACGCTCCTCCCTGCTCACTGCGGACTCTGCATTTCCCCGGAGCGCGTCAAAGAACTCCCTGGCTGAGGCGAAGCGCTCCTCCGGATCAAAGGAAAGCGCCCTCCTCAGAGCCTCAAGCTTTGCCTCATCAATATCGACGAGCCTTGAGGATGGGATGGGGAGAGGGCTTCTTCTCTTCTCATTGAAGAGCTCCGCCTGCCTCTCCGGGGTGCTCCCGGTGAGCTCCGACTCCCATGGCCTTGCGCCGAACACCAGCTCATACATCACCGCGGCGGCGGAGAAGATGTCAGACCTCACGGAGCCGCCGCCCTCAAGGCGCTCAGGCGCCACATAGTGGAGGTCCTGCCCGTGCCAGGAGCTGGGATCAGGCGCAAGATCGCTGAACCTCGCGCGGCTCAGCCCGATGAGCCTCAGGCTGCCGAACTCCCTCCTCCAGGCCCTGATCTTCTCAGGCGTTATCCCGTTATGGATGATCGGGCGGCTCTGGCTGTGGAGGCTCTCAAGCGCGGAGAGGAGAGACTCCATCACCTGCATGAGCTCATCCCCGGTCAGTGTCTCCTTCCTGTGGATGAGGTCGCTGAGGCTGTCGCCGTGCGCCACCTCCGAGATGATGTAGAGGAGCCTGTGCCCCTCCTTCTCCATGGTTCCCGAGGCGCCGAAGCGGCACAGGTTCCTGTGGCTGAGAAGCGGGGCGATTTCCGCCTCAAGCACCTGCCCCTCCGGATCAAAGCTGAAGGGCTTCAGGTCATCGAGGTGGAGGATCTTGGCGAACCAGAGGTTCTGCTCCCGGTCGAGCACATAGTATTTCTCATAGTAGGAGCCGTACATGCCGCAGAAGTCAACCGTATACCCGCCAATCTTGTCCTTGGCATCAAAAAGAAACATATCATCCTCCGCGTCATCAGGCCAGGGCGCCATGCCATGGGCGTCCTGGCAGCCTCAGGAACGGAACATCCCGTCCACGCAAGTGATGATATCCGGATGGGAAACGGCCTTCAAATTTTAATGACGGTTGAAGTGTCGTACATTGTCATTTTCAGGATATTTTCGGAAACCGGCCCGGCAGGGAGTACAGAAAAACGGAATGTAGAGGCAAAGGCCAGGATCCCTGGGCGCTGGTGTGAGGCTGGCTCAGAAGAACATGAGCTTCGGTCCATCGAACCTGAGGCCGCCCGTCTCGCCGGAGGCGCCCGGAGCACTGCCTGAAGATGCGCCGTGCTGCTTTGAGGGAGCGTAGACCTCGGCGTCGCCGCCGTCAGCGGAGAGCATGTAGAACTGCGGCATGTTGAAGCTCACCTGCCCGTCGGCGCCTCCCGCCTTCCGGCCGTTGACCTCGGCCGCCCGGCGGTTGATGAACGAGACGAGCTCATCTATGCTGCCGCCAGCGTCCTGGTAGAGCGAGATCTCGTCACGGCCGCGCGCCTCGTAGATGTTGAAGCCGCCGCCCGGCAGCACCTGGAAGAAATACTGCGTTATGCCGCTGCTCGCGCACTTCCTGATGGCGACCGGGATCTGGCTCGAGAGCTCGGATCCGATGCGCCGGAGCGTCATGTGGTCGAAGTTGTAGTAGTCGAGGAGGCTCGCCACCTTGCGGAACACCGCCCTCACGTCGTCGATGCCGACCGTGATGTTCTCGCCGCCTATCGAGACGACGAAGGTCTGCATGCCCTCCTTCCTTGAGATCCTCCTCATCTCCAGGCACTTGAAGAGGAAGTTCCTGAGAGTGTCGATGACCACCCTGCTGAAGCGGCTCCAGCAGTAGAAGCGGAGCTTGCCGTCAGTGTCGCCCTTGCTTACCCTCACGTGGTCAAGGATGAACGCCGTAACCCTCTCCAGGACTCCCTCGCCCTCAAAGCGCTGGGCGTAGCACTCGCCCCAGGAGTTGACGTAGGCAATCTCGATGTTCCTCACCAGGTTGCGCCGGTCGGCGCCGAAGGAGAACGCGTAGTTCATGTCGCCGCTCAGGATGTCGTCAGGGATGTCGTCGCTGCCGTCGGTGTTGACGAAGATGCCGACCATCCTGAAGGTCTCCGGGGCCATGAGCTCGGCGTTCGACGGCATGATCTCCATGGCGCTCACTGTCTCGGAGACATTGCGCGCGAGCTTCCTGATGATCCCAGGATCAATCCCGCGTGGCTTCCTGCCGGCGATATGGATCTCGGTTGAAGCGCTGATTATGCGGTTGATCGTGAGCCAGCAGAGGACATTGACGATGCTGACGTCGTAATAGAGCGGCGCGGTGCCCGCCATTGAGACAGGCCTTGGCTCGGCGCCGTAGACATACCATCCGGCGGCGCAGAGGTGCCCCGCTGGGACATGGACGAAGGTGAGCACCCTCTCCGAAATGTCCGGCGCCATGTTGAGGTTGATTCTCATGACCTTGTGCGGCGCGCCGTTGAACGAGGCGAAGAGCTTCCTCGAGAGGATGCCCAGATCCTGGTCGCTCAGAGCCGAGGAGATGCCGCTCTTCTTAACGAAGTCGGAGAGCGAGCGGTAGCTCTGCATCAGCGTCTCGGTGATGACATGGTAGGCGAGTCGCACGTCTGAGATCCGCCACCGGCTGCGGCCGTCAACATATCTCCTTGTGGCCTCGCTGATGTTCCCGTCCCGGATGAACTCCTCCACCTCGGCGCGGCGGAAGCTGTCGGCTGTCGAGCGCCCGTCCGGAGACAGGCCGTCCGTCATCTTCAGGTAGAAGCTGCCCGCGGCAAGCTCCATCCTCTTGCTGTCGTTCCGCGCCCCGAGGTAGCCCCTGACCTTCATGAAGGTCTGGTAATAGGGATCCATCTGGTTCGAGTAGGCGGAGTCGAGCTGGCAATGCCTCCTCACGATCTGCGAGATGAGCCTGGTCTCGGGGAACTCCGCGCTGTAGGCCTCGGTGAGCAGGATTTTGAGCACCGCCTTGTAGGGCGAGTGTATGCCCTTGTAGATGAGCCAGAGCGCCGAGCCGAAGAACTCCTCGGCGGAGATGGTGTTGCACGTTCCGAGGTCGAACCAGTCGCTGCTCCCGCTCCCGAGCTCACTCATGATGCCGGCGACGCAGCGGTCGTAGCGGTCGATGGTGTCATACTCGTCAGGCACCAGGTACCAGACCAGCCACCTTCCGGCTATATGGAGCGCCGAGCGGTAGAACTCGTCAAGGAGGAGGAGCCGCTGCGCGCTGCCGCAGTCCTCGCTCGAGAGCGTGGAGGACTCCTCCTGCGCCCCGGTGAACTTGTCGTCGGGGACAAGGAAGAAGTTCACCTCGACGCCGCGCCCCGCCGCCACGTTGGAGATGATGCCGCACTTCTGCTCGAGGAGGAAGCGGCCGCGCTTTGACATGTCGTGCGAGTGGCAGACCCAGATGTCGAGATCGGACCTGCTGTTCTGCCCGATTGAGCCGGTGCTGCCCATCGAGTAGACGGACATGATGTCGCGCCTCCCCGGATCCGCGAGGCCGCTGTAGCCGGTAGCGGAGCAGAGCTCGTCGATATAGCTCTGCTGGTAGCGGCTGAGCTCAAAATGCTCGATGCCGCAGGGGGCGTCCTGGATATAGCCGGGGAGGAGGGGATGGTTGAAATGAAGAAGGACAGGAAGCTGCTCGAAGAAGATCCTCTGCTTCTCCGACATGAGGATCACAGCGCGCTGAAGCCGCTGCGCGTTCACCTGCCTCACGCGCCTGACACGCTCGGCAAGAGATGGTATATCCGTCATATGTCAGCCCCGGTCCGATGCAGCCCGCCCTGCAGTGCGGGCATTGCGATAATTTTGGTAACTATATCACAAAATTTGCGCAAAACATCAGCCCGGATGGAAACAAAATTTCACCGGCGCGGCGGGGACGGAAAGCGGAAAGACGGCGGGACAGGAAGTTTTTTGCTGATGGTGCGGCATAATCAGTCATAGCCGGCACAACCTGCGGGCAAAACGCGGTAGGATACATGGCAGCAGTCACTTCACGGGTACCGGACGGCATGAGCAGCAAAGACAGCAGAAATGCGGAGAAGCCCGCAGCAAACGGGACCGGACAGACCTGGGACAGCCTCAGCAGCGGCATTCCGGCTGACCGCCGTAAATTCTGCCTTCTCGCCAGCACCTATAAAAAACAGCTGTGCCAACCATGGGACGACAGCCTCATTGAGGCTTTAGGGCTGGTAACGGAAGACGGGATGCTTACCAATGCCGGACTGCTGTTTGCAGATTACTGTCCGCTCACCTGGTGCCGTTCAGTCTGCTGCAGATGGGACGGGCCCGAAGATGGCTATGCCATCAACGAAAACGAATACAGCGGAAATATTCTCCTGGTGCTTAAAATGACAGCAGACTTCATCAGGGCCAATACCGCAAGACGCTGGTACAAGCTGCCGACTCACAGGCTGAATATCCCGGAGTACTCCGACAGGGCAGTCCTTGAGTGCACGGCAAACCATCTCGTACACTGTGATTACCAGGCAAAGGGAAGAGTGCTGCGGGTCGACATTTTTGATGACCGCATATGTTTCCGCACCCCGGGCGGAATGCCCGACGGAAAAGGACCTGTTCAGAACCGTGATATAAGCGCAGTCGCGCCGGTCCGCCGCAATCCTGTCATTGCCGGAGTTTTCCAGAAGCTTGATCTGATGGAAAAGAACGGTCTCAGAAGCATGCTGAGCTTTTCTGCTGAGCTTCCGTCGTACAGCGGGCCAGCCACGCCGGTTTTCCAAAGCGACAGCGTGTCCTTCACCACCACGTTCAGGAACCTCAGCTATGGGAAAACCGAAGAGGATTTCCAGCGCATTATTGACAGTGAAATACAGCGCGACATGACTGGCTTCTGGGATAAAACTGCCTGGGGAAATCCGGGAACTGCCCTGAAAGTTCAGGAAACTACCCAGAAAGCTGCAAGTAAAACTCAGAAAACTACCCAGAAAACTGCCAGGAAAGCTCAGAAAACTACCCAGAAAGCTCAGGAAACTACCCAGAAAACTGCCAGGAAAGCTCAGAAAACTACCCAGAAAACAGGTGTTCGCCATGTTGGTAAAACAGCCAGGCTGATAATCGATATGATTCTTGCTGACCCTAAAACAACAAGAAATCAGTTTGCCGAGGCGGCCAAAGTAACGCCTGATGCAATCAAATGGCAGCTGAAAAAACTCACTTCTCTCGGCATAATCTCAAGAACAGGCGGAGACAGAGGAGGTTTTTGGAAAGTTATAGCCAATCCTGCGTCAGCTGATGATCCGAAATAAAGAGAAGCCCTGATCAGCGTACACAGCTAAGGTTCACCAAAAGCCCATGAAGGTTCACCAAAACTTTGGAAAGGTTCACCAAAAAGCCCGGAAAGGTTCACCAAAATCCCGTATATCTCTGAAAAAGGACATGCCCTGCGGATAAAGAGCAGGGAGATCTCTGAAGAGCTTCTTGCGGCAGTGCTGGGTGATTACCAGGGGCTGCTGGCTCAGGAGCCATGAGGAGCCTGGACACCTGAGAAATAACACGGCCCGCCGTGGCGGACTGAGTCAGTAAGAGAACAGATCATCCATGGTGACCTGGCTCTGGACATCATCGTTATAGCTGCCGGGAGCCAGCCCGTATGGTGTGATCATGGTTATATGCACTGTCTTTCCTGTGCCGGACAGCCTGACGAAAGTGCTTTTCCGCTCCCTCAGCCTCTCGTCCTCAGCTGCGCTTATTGAATACTTTGCACCGGAGTACTTCATCTCACAGAGATTGATGACATCATCATTCCTGTCGATCAGCAAATCGATTTGGACTCCCTTCTCATCGCCATCCTTGGGCCTGTAGGTCCATGAATGTGCTGTGTTGACCACGCCGGAAAATCCCAGTGCACGGCAGATCTGCGGCAGGTGCTGCAGGCAGACGCGCTCAAACGCGAGGCCGGACCAGACATTGCGCACTGATGTTCCTGCCTCGGCGCTCCATGAATGAATGCTGTCCTCCGCAATAAACCTGAAGTAAAAAAGAGTATAGCTGTCCATCAGCTGCCATACCGCGCCTTTTTTCCTGTTGCCCAGCATGGTGTAATGCCGTATGAAACCGCACTGCTCAAGCTCAGAGAGCGCAGTAGAAAACCCGGAGTTGTCAGAGAGCCCCGCGGCATTCAGAAGCTCATCACGCTGCATTCCACCCTTTTTACCGGCAAGGGCCCTTACTATGGCTATATGTTTTTCCGGGAATCTGAAAAGCGAGGCATAGAGCGCCTCGTACTCGTGGGTCATCTCGCCGCCTTCTGAAAAAAACATCCGGTCAAAATTCTGGGACAGGGACATGCCGGTTTTCAGGAATCTCCAGTAATAGGGGACTCCTCCCATCGCCATATAGCCTTCCAGTATGCTCTTTCGCGAAAGCTCCAGATTCCGGCTCCTGCAGTAAAGCTCGCATTCATGCAGTGTGAACTGGCGCAGCCAGATCTGGCGTGTAACCCGGTTGTGGAGTCCGCCATAGCTCGCAACTATATTGCTGATAATCCATGATGTGGCAGATCCGCATACAATGAGGACTATATCCTTCCGCCTTGTCGCCCAGCTGTTCCAGAAATGATCGAGCGCACGGATAAAATTGGAACGAGGCGTGTCCATCCACGGCAGCTCGTCAAGGAAGATAACTTTCTTTTCACCGCTCTGGTTCTTCTCAAGCAGCCTCTGCAGAAGGCGGAAAGCCTCCCTCCACGACTTCGGGCATTCACTCTCCGGCATGCCGGCGGAATAAAGAGATTCCATGAACTCTTCGAGCTGCTCAGCGAGCGGTGCGTCAAGAAGGCCAGAATGCTCAAAAGCAAAATGGTAATTAAAGGTCTCCCTTATCAGGTAGGTCTTGCCGACCCTGCGCCTGCCGTAAACAGCTATGAACTCGGACTCATCGGATTTTAAAGCGTCGAGCAGCGTCTGCTGTTCGTTCTTCCTGCCAATCAGCATAATTCAGTTAACCATTTGATTTTATTGGGAAACATCACGATTATAACAAAACTTCAGGTTAAAAGTCGTGGAAATCTTCACTTTTACACAACATTTCCACGACTTTCAGATGATATAAGAGTTTACAGATAATTCTTTGAATTTACTGGATAATACTCTGATTTTCAAAGATATTAAAAATAAAAGTCGTGGAAATCTTCGTTTTTCAGGCACATTTCCACGGCTTTCAGCAGAGACGATGGGCCGCTCAGCCCATTGCCTGAATCTTTGAACGTTTCTCCGCGGCAAAAAAGCCCGGAGGCCAGTACCGGCGCGGGTTTTCGGACTTTTTCATTTTATTTTTTTGTAGTTACACAGCATGGGCCGGAAACACCGGCTGTTTCAGGACATTCCGCTCACTCTCTGACAGTGACCGCTGTCCTGCCGCTCGCCGCGGCCGCATGAATTCAGGCTAATCCAGCACCTCACTCAGGTTCCATGCCTGGATATTCCTTATGCCATTGTTGCCCGGCAGCGTGAAATCATCCATGGAGACGACGTATTTCTCATAGCTGTCCCTGATCGCCTCCAGCGGTGCGTACTCTCTTCTCGCCGTGCTCTCATCAGCAAGGCTGCAGGCTGTCTGGATATAAACTTTGCGGTCACCTCTTATGCCTATAAAGTCAATTTCCCTGCCATCACCGTATCCTGTATAGCAGTCATACCCGTGCCGCCTGAGCTCAAGGTAAACGGCGTTCTCAAGAAGAGGACCGTCGCCGCAGCCGGATCCGCGGTACAGATAGTTCCGGAAGGCAAGGTCACACGGATAGTACTTTGCGTTTCCTCCTGTGACTGCCCCGCTCCTGATGCTGCAGCGCCTGACGCGGAAAATGAGAAACGCGCTCTCAAGATACCCGAGGCAGAGTGCCGCGGTGTCGTATGAGACCTTTCTCCCGAGGCTCCTCAGATAGCTGACAGCACTCTGTACTGAAATGAGACCTGATGCGTTTTTTACCGCCCAGGCGAACAGCACGTCAAGCAGGGGAATATCTCGTATATTATTGCGCTCAGCTATGTCCCTGATGATCACAGTGCATTCCAGTCCTGAGTTTGAATGTTTTTTGCGACTAAATTTAGCCTAAGCCTTATAGTATCTGCCTTCCGGCGATCTGCTTATTATTTATTCGTAGTACATTGTAGTT
>ONIT01000089.1 GCA_900317945.1 uncultured Pseudomonadota bacterium | reverse complement strand
ACTAGAAAATACAAGAGGTTACGATTGATAAAACGATTTTTAAATAGGAGTATTTATGTCTGATTATTAGTACTTGTAAACTATGGGCGGGAAGTTAAGATAATTGCGGAATCATGGTCAGGAATTTTCGGGGATCCCAACTCGTTCAAACACAATACTGCTTTGCTGAACATAACGAATAAGACCCATGCCTTGAACTGTATCGAGACTACGCTGATACTATTACGGGAAGCCGGCCCGGCATATCTCCCCCAGCTGCTTTTGGCGGTCGCTGTGCCTTTTACAATTCTGCTACTATCAGGGATAACCATATTTCATTCTTCATCTTCGAGGGCACACAAAGCAAGGTGCCTGCTGGTCATCTCGTGTACCTGCCCTCTTGGGTTATGCCTTGTCGGAAATGATTTTGGCAGATGGTTCTCCATATGTGCCATAAACCTGACAGCCTACTCACTTCTTATTGCCCATCCGGCAGGAAGAACAGGAAGCGACACCTCCTCAGAAAATGAAAGAATGGGTAAAAACATAGTAAAACAGTGTGTAGCCTTAGTAATAGCTGTGGCACTTCTCAATTCAAAGCTTGGTGTGAATGGATATTTTTACGAATCTGATCAATCATTCTTCGAGCAGGCAGAAGAGACAGCAATAAACTCATCAAACCTTCTAAAGGATTTGAAACCACTTATAACCAGGGAGATTGTGCTACAGCCCAGGAACGGAGCAAAAAAGTTTAACTGACAGAACTGGAACTCGGTATGAACAATACGAACTCAAGGAGTACTGTTCTTCCTGATAGCATTTCCCGCAGTCTGCCAAAAGGCGCTTATCAGCGACTCAGAGAGCCTTCTCCTGAGTGTGCAGAGCGAGACGTCGAACGGCTTGACAAGCCCCCTCACCGGTATGACAGTTACATCCTTGCCCGCCGGCGTATGGCGGAGCACAGCAGACGGCACAACACCGGCGCCGAAGCCGAGCGCCACCCCGAGCGCCACCATGTTGACAATCGCCTCGTTTCCTCCGACCTCTGCGTAGATCTTCGGGCTTATTCCCCTCTCGTGGAACCACTGCAGCGTCCTCTTCCGGAGCATGCCCATCTGCGGAAGGATGAACGGGTATCCCCTGATGATGCCGAAATCAAGCGGCCCCTGCCTTATCTCATAGGATTTCGGGCAGATGAAGACGAGCGGCACCTCCTTGAGCGACCTGAACACTACTCTCCCAGGCTCATGATCAGGCCTTGCGGCCACGGCAACGTCAGCGTCCATGTCCTCGATCTTCTGCACAGCGTTGGCAGCGTCCCCTGTCTCAAGAGTTATCTCGACATCAGGGTACTCCCTCCGGAACAGGGTAAGGATCTCGGGGAGGATCAGATAGCTTGCCGTAACTGAGCAGTAAACCTTGATTACCCCGGAAAGGCTCTTCTCCGTCCCGCTGTTTCTGAACTCGCGCCAGGCGCTCTCCACGGTTCTCGCGAACGACAGGAACTCCTGGCCTCTCGGCGTCAGCGACACGGAATGGTGGTTCCTCTCGAAAAGCGGCGCGCCGCACTCCTCCTCAAGCCTGTTTATCTCACGGGAGAGCGTTGACGGCGTAACTGCGCACTGCTCGGCTGCGCGGCTGAAATTGAGCACGTCGGCAAGACGGACAAAATGCCTTAAAGCGCGAAGATCCATTGTCACTCCTGAGTTGTGTTGCATAAAATGCAATACAAATTTACATAATATTCATTTTACGCAAAACTGAACTGGTTGTATCATGACCGCAATTGGTTCAGAGAGAGAACTGAAACAAAAATCACTGATTAGACAAAAACAGAGAGGATTATAGAATGTCCAACTATTTCAATACTCTTTCCCTTCACGGGAAGCTTGACCAGCTCGGCAAGTGCCGTTCAATGAGCCGTGACGAGTTCAAGGACGGCTGCAACTTTCTGAGGGGCAAGAAGATTGTCATCGTCGGATGCGGCGCTCAGGGACTCAACCAGGGCCTCAACATGAGAGACTCCGGGCTTGATGTTTCCTACGCTCTCCGTGAGGGCTCAATCAAGGCTCAGCACAAGTCCTGGCACAACGCCGTTGACAACGGATTCAAGGTCGGCACCTATGAGGAGATGATCCCGACTGCAGACCTCGTCATCAACCTGACTCCGGACAAGCAGCATTCCAGCGTTGTCAACGCCGTAATGCCCCTGATGAAGCCCCATTCAGCACTCGGCTACTCACACGGCTTCAACATCGTTGAGGTCGGCCAGCAGATCCGCAAGGACATCACCGTTGTCATGAGCGCTCCTAAGTGCCCTGGCACCGAGGTCCGCAACGAGTTCAAGCGCGGATTCGGCGTTCCTACCCTTATCGCCGTTCACCCTGAGAACGATCCTGACGGCAACGGCTGGGCAATTGCCAAGGCATGGTGCTCAGCATCGACCGCAGGCGAGAAGGCCGGCGTTCTGTCCTCCTCCTTCGTTGCAGAGGTCAAGTCTGACCTTATGGGCGAGCAGACCATTCTCTGCGGAATGCTCCAGACCGCTTCAATCTGCTGCTATGACCGCATGATGGAGCTCGGAATTGACTCCGGCTACGCAGTACGCCTGCTCCAGTACGGCTTTGAGGTTGTCGGGGAGGCTCTCAAGTTCGGCGGCGTAACCAACATGATGGACCGTCTCAGCAACCCTGCAAAGCTCCGCGCATTCGAGCTTGCTGAGGAGCTCAAGCAGATCATGCGTCCTCTCTACCAGAAGCACATGGACAACATCATGAGCGGCGAGTTCTCCTCAACCATGATGAAGGACTGGGCCGCAGGCGATCCTGATCTGCTCAAGTGGAGAAAGGAGACCGGCGAGACCGCATTCGAGAAGGCCGCATGCTCCGAGCAGCACATCCCTGAGCAGGAGTTCTTCGATCACGGTATTCTGATTGTTGCCATGATCAAGGCCGGCGTTGAGCTTGCCTTCGAGTGCATGACCGGATCCGGAATCAAGCCTGAGTCTGCTTACTACGAGTCTCTCCATGAGGTTCCGCTCATTGCGAACACCATTGCCCGCAAGAAGCTCTATGAGATGAACGTTGTCATTTCCGATACCGCAGAGTACGGCAACTACCTCTTCGCCAATGCCTGCATCCCGATGCTGAAGGCAGACTTCATGAAGAAGATCACCACCGAGGAGATCGGCGGCGGCCTGAAGAACCCTGACACTGAGGTTGACAACGCTACCCTCGTTGAGGTCAATGAGAAGATCAGAAATCACCCGATCGAGGTTGTCGGCAGAAAGCTCCGCGCCTACATGACCGACATGAAGCGCATCAACTTCGGTGAGTAATTCCTCCGCCAGCTGATTTTTGATGTTAAGCTGATCCCCGTCCGCCATCCGGCAGGCGGGGATTTTTTTATCAGGACTTGGACATGATCAACGAAAGAATGTATGAGCTGGGCTCAAAAAGGTCCGTTATAAGGGAGCTCTTCGAGTTCGGCAGGAAGCGCGCGGCAGAGATCGGCGAGGAGAACGTATTCGACTTCAGCATCGGGAACCCGAACGTTCCTGCCCCGGACGAGATCAATGCGACCGCGGAGAAGCTCCTTGACACGCTCCCGTCGCCTGCCGCCCACGGCTACACCTCGGCCCAGGGAGACGCGGATGTAAGGAGCAGCATCGCCTCCTACATTGAGCAGGCCTTCTCCTTCCCGGCAAGGGCCTCCGAGCTCTACCTCACCGTAGGCGCGGCAGCGGCCGTCACCATCTCAGTAAGGGCCGTCACCTCATCGCCTGATGACGAGGTCATCGTGCTGGCCCCCTTCTTCACCGAATACAGCGTGTTCGTCGGCAACGCCGGGGCAAAGCTCATTGTAGTGCCCCCCAAAAAGCCTGGCTTCGGGATAAATTTCGAAGGGCTTGAAAAAGCGATAACGGCAAATACCAGGGCGCTTATCATCGACTCGCCCAACAACCCGACCGGCGTCATCTACACTGAGGATGAGCTTAAGAGGCTCGGCAGGCTCCTCACCGAGAAGGAAAAGGAGTTCGGAGGGGCAATCTATCTCATCTCCGATGAGCCCTACCGCGACATCACCTACGGAAAGGTCGTCCCCTACGTTCCAAAATACTACCCGGACACCATCGTCTGCTACTCCTACAGCAAGTCCCTCTCCCTCCCCGGCGAGAGAATCGGTTACATCTTCGTCCCGAGCCAGACCTATGACGCGCCGAAGCTCTACGCGGCCGTCGCAGGGGCCGGAAGGTCAATGGGCTACGTCTGCGCGCCGAGCCTCTTCCAGAAGGTAATCGGCAAATGCCAGGGGCTCACGTCAGACCTCTCTGTCTATAGGACAAACCGGGATCTGCTCCTTGGCATGCTCCGGGAGATTGGCTACGAGTGCGTCGAGCCTGATGGAGCGTTCTACCTCTTTGTGAAGGCCCTCGAGGACGACGCCTGCGCCTTCAGCGAGAGGGCCAAGAAGTTTGACCTGCTCCTGGTTCCAGGGGATGACTTCGGCGGCCCCGGCTACGTCAGGATTGCCTACTGCACCTCGACTGACAAGATCAGGCGCTCAAGAGGAGCGTTCGAGAAGCTCTTTGCCGACTACCGGAAATAATTTCAGGTCCATCACGGGCAGGCAGGATTATGAAAGGTCCGCCTGCCTCCTGCCGCCCTCTCCGGACGCACGAATCATTAAGTCCATCCTGCCGCCTGCGGCATCAGTCAGCCTCAATCCAAAATAACTTTAGATCTCTGTCGGCAAAATGAACAGCCGTTGCTGTTATATGCATGAATGGGTGATACAATCTGCCTCAACTTAACATGGAACAGATCTATGGCTCTATCGGTAATCGTCTGTGATGACTCGAAATTCGCCAGAAAGCAGCTCATAAGGGTTCTTCCTAAATCGCTCAAGGAAAACCTCCAGGAGGCTGGGAACGGCGAAGAGGCGCTCAACATCATAAGGAACGGGTTCGGCGAACTCATGTTCCTTGACCTAAACATGCCCGTTATGGACGGCTACGAGGTTCTCAAAAGGCTGAGGGCTGAAAACCGCGACATCCTGGTCATAGTCCTCACGGGAGACGTGCAGAAGGAGGCGGAGGGCAAGATCCTGAGCCTAGGCGCGCTCGCCTTCCTCAGAAAGCCCCTCAACCCCGAGAAGCTCGACGAGGTTCTGAAGAAGTTCGGCCTCAAGGAGGAGAACGAGGAGCTCGACAGCACCGGAGAGCAGCACACCTTCACTGCCGACAAGACAATCCCGTTTGAGGATGCCTTCCGGGAGGTCATCAATGTCGCCATGGGACAGGCGGCGAAGAAGATGGCTGACATGATCAACATCTTCATCAACCAGCCGGTTCCCAAGGTCTGCACCATGACCGGACAGGAGATCTATGACGTTCTCAAGGCCTGGATGTATGACAGCAGCAATATCCTTATAAGCAACGGCTTTGTCGGCTGCAGCATGTCAGGCGAGCTCCTCGTATATTTCAGTAAGCATGACACAGACCTTTTCATCAGCCTGCTTGCCGACGAGAAGGACAAGGACTTCTCCCGCATGGGGACCATGATCGATCTCTCGAACCTCCTCGTGAGCACGCTCATGAACAGTCTCTGCGAGCAGCTCGGCACCAGCGTCTCGCGCTGCGAGCCGCAGGTGGTCAAGATTGACGACCATATCAGGCTGATGAGCGAGCAGCTCAGGGACAAGGATCTCCTCACCATATCGCTCACCTATACCATTCCCGAGCAGGACATGAGCTACACTCTCATGATGATCCTCACTCCTGACTCAGTTGAGCCGGTCATCAAGCGGCTCAGCTTTATATAGGAACCCAGGCTATGACTGAAACCATCAACAATCCGAATGATGAAATAGCCAACCTGCACTGGCTGCTTACCATCCTGCAGAACATTGACGTAGGGCTCGCCGTAGTCGACAGCAATTACCGGGTGCAGCTCTGGAACGGCTTCATGGAAAACTACAGCCGCATCAACAGCTCAGCGCTCCTGGGCAAGAACCTGTTCGAGAACGTTCCGGGACTTCCCGAGGAATGGATCAAGAACAAGATCAAGGAAGTCCTGATGCTGATGAGCCCTGTGACAAGCTCCTGGGAGCAGAGGCAGACTGTCTTCGACCTGCCCTCCTCACGCCCGTTCACCGGCGGAAGCGGCCACATGTACCAGGATCTCTCCATCATCCCGCTCACCTCAATTGACGGCTCATGCTCGAACGTCTGTATCATCGTCTACAACGTAACGGAGGCTGCGGTCGGAAAGCTCCGGCTCGAGGATGCCAACCACCAGCTCAGGATGCTCTCGATAACCGACGGCCTCACCAAGCTCTACAACAGGGCGCACTGGCAGGAGTGCCTCGAGCAGGAGTTCAGGAAGTACAGAAGGAAGACCTCGGACGTTACGCTGATGATGTTCGATATCGACCACTTCAAGCACGTCAACGACACCTACGGGCACCCCGCTGGAGACGCTGTGCTCCGGACGGTGTCAGGGCTTCTGAAGAAGTTCGTCAGAAACTCCGACATCGCGGGGCGCTACGGCGGAGAGGAGTTCTGCGTTATCCTGATGGACGCGACCGAGTCTGCCGGGCGGCTTGTCGCCGAGCGGTTCAGGAAGCTTATCGAGCAGCAGACCGTTCACTACCAGGACATGGTCATAAAGTTCACGATAAGCCTCGGCGTCTCCCAGCTGACTCCTGAGTTCGCGACCGCTAAGGACTGGATGATTTCCGTGGACAACTCCCTCTACTACTCGAAGGAGCACGGCAGAAACCAGGTTAACGTCTGGTCAGAGATACCTCATTCTGACCATCTTGAGGCAAAGAACTGATAAGCCCCTGCCCTTCTGCCGCGTCAGAAGGGCCTTTCTTGATTAATCCTGCTTTCCCATGCTTGAACAAGTCCTCTCCGGCCTCAGATCGAGGCGGCTTATTGTCCTGACCGGCTCACGTGAGTGGGCTGAGGGCGAGTGCGCGGCGCTTGCATCAAGGGATGACGTCTTCTCTGTGCTTGATCCCGATGAAAGGAAGAAATACTTCAAGTCCGGATCGCACCTCGGACTCGAGTTTTCCCATGTTGTGTACTCGCTCTGGGCCGGATTCTCGCCCTCATTCATCATGTCTTTGGGCGGGCTTGTCATGGAGAGAGGCGCGCTAGTAATACTCTCCCCTGGGGAAAAGGATGCCGGAGAGTTCAGGGATCCGGACATTGTGCGCTACAGATCCGGCAGCAGGAAAAAGCCTGCCGCAAACTACTTCTCGAGGTTCCTCCGGAAAATTTCAGAAAACCATGGCTTCATCAGGATTGATGAGACTGACGGAGTCACGGACAGCGGCGAGCCTGCACCGGCAAAGAATTCAGGAGAGAATGCGCTTTCCCCTTCAGAGGCTGCGGAAAAGGCCGCAGAGGCTGTGAGAGGCGGCTGCCGCACGGTGTTCATTACAGGAAACAGGGGAACCGGCAAGTCGACAGCGCTCGCTGGGACTGCCAAGCTTCTCTTGGAGAAAGGAATCGAGACCGTGCTTTCCGCCCCCGCGCGCTCAAACTGCCGGAAAATCTACAGCATTGTCCCTGAGGAGAGCCTCCCCTTCACCGCGCCAGAGACGCTCTCCGGGCAGCGCACGGCTGCCGCCCTGATTGACGAGATGAGCGGAATACCCCTCTGGCGGCTCCGCGACATTATAAAGGGCGGACCTTCGGTGCTGGCGGGGACTGCGGACGGCTACGAGGGCAATGCCCGCGGCACTGCCCTGAGGCTGATAAAGGACACTCCGGATGCCACCACGATTGAGCTCACGAGGAATCTCCGCTTCCCGCCTGATGACACGCTCCGCGAGGTGATGGAAAGCGTCTTTGTTCCGGCAGATGGAGAAAAACCGCTGCCTGACAGCTTCACTCTTCCGGACAAAGAATCTCTTTGCGTCAGGAAAGTCAGCCAGGACGCGCTTGCCCAGGATGACGCGCTGCTGGGCTCACTCTACGAGCTTCTCCGCGAGAACCATTACGAGACCTCGCCTGACGACATCAGGACCATCCTCGACACGCCTGGGTTTGCCGTATACACTGTCTCATCTCCTGAAGGCGTGCTCCTCGGCGCTGCGGTAACAGCAGAGGAGGAGATTGAGCGCAAGCTCATCGATGACATTGCGCTCGGGAGAAGGAGGCCGCGGGGGATGATTGTCCCGCAGTCCCTGCTTGCCCACGAGGGGCTCAGGGACGCAGCCTTTTATGTCTACCGGAGAATCGTCAGGATAGCCGTCAGGGAAAGGCTCAGGCGGCTGGGGCTCGGCAGCATGCTGCTGAAGTGCCTTTCAGAGGATCGGGAAAGTGACTTCGACTTCACTGCCGTATCGTTCGGCATGACGGAGGAGCTTCTCAGGTTCTGGACATCCGCCGGCTTTACCGCAGTCAAGGTCGGATCTGAGCCTGACGCGGCAAGCGGCCTGGTGTCAGCAATCATGCTGAAGCCTGCAGGCAGCGTCTATGAGCCGGTACTGCAGAACTGGTATGAGCATTTTGCCGAGAAATTTATTCTCACCCTTCCATGGCAGAGTGGAGAAGTTACAGATGCGGAAATATCCCTCCTTCTGAGGAAAGATGTGCAGTCAGCTGTGCTCACTCCGCGGGATTTATACGAGATATCAACGATCACAGAAGGAACCAGACACCCGTATCAGGCACTTCCTGTTTTATACAAACTAGTGTTATCATCTTTGAGTAAATTATCCGGCCTCGATCACGGTGAAATTTCGGTTATTTTTGATTTCATCCTGCGCCACAGGGACGTGGCAGGCGTGTCAGGGGGATCTGAACGCGAAGTGCTCGGCCGGCTGAGAAACAGTCTGAGACATCTCTCCGGGATGGATCCAGCAGAGGACTGACAGGACTAAACGGCAACGCATATTAAAAGGAGTTTTTATGGGTTGGATAAAGAACCTGATGGGCAGCTTTTCGACCAAGGTGCAGAACACCAGGCAGACTGCCGCAGCCCCCAAGAATGACGAGCCTGCTCCAGATGATGTGGTAGGCACCTATGAGTACGGCATGAGGCTTCTCGAGCAGGAGAATGTCGAGAAGGCGCTACTCTTCCTCCGCCGTGCCGCAGAGAGAGGCTATCCTGACGCACAGTACCACCTCGCAGTCATCTACAATGACGGCACAGGCGTAATGAGCGATATAGAGCAGGCCAACATGTGGTTCAGAAAGGCTGCCGACAGCGGGAATACCGACGCGCAGTACAAGCTGAGCCTTGCCCTGGAGTCAGGCAATCACGTCAAAAGAGACCCGAAAGGCGCGCTTCAGTACCTCAAGAAGGCTGCCGCAGCCGGAAACCTTGAGGCGCTGAGCCACTATGCCGACAAGTTCCTTTACGGTGATGAGGAGGCCGGCATACACAACGACCTTGGACAGGCAATCGGCCTCCTTGAAGTTGCGGCAAAGAAAGGCTTTGAGGCCGCCCAGATCAAGCTCGGCAAGATTTACTGGGATGAGCGCTACGGCTACCATGACGTAACTGCTGCCATCAACAAGTGGATGATGCCGGCAATCCGCGGAAACAGGGATGCGGAGTACTATCTCGCGCTTGCATACAGGGAGCTTGGCAAGGAAGGAGAGTCCAACAAGTGGCTGAGGGCCGCTGCGGACAAGTTCCAGCCCGATGCCCTGAAGGATCTCAAGGCGATGAACGGCGAAGGGTAACACCCTGAGCTGTCCTGCAGAAAAATGACCACGCTGCCATGAAGGCCGCGGGGTCTTTTTTTAGGCTTACAGCGCACTTCCGGCCTATATCTGAAGGCCCGGAAGATCATTAGCTCAGCAGACTTTGCTCATTTGCCTTTGGCGGTCTTTTTGCCTTTCGCTGTCGTCCTGTTCCTGTCAGGATGAGCCTTCTCATCCCTCCTCGCAGCGCCGCTCACATCACCTGAGACTCTCTTGACGATATCCCTTGCAAGAAGAGCCGTGCGCTCGGCATCCTTCCGGATCTGCTCCTGCTTTGCTGCCTGCTCGGCCTGCTTCTCGGCGCTCCTGGTCTTCTCCTCTTCCTGGTGCTCGAGGCGCTCCTTCTCAAGCCAGTTCACCGCGCTCGTTACGGCAAAGACGACCCGGTCCTCCATCTCCCTGCGCTTCTCGTCAGAGGTATAGAAAATCATGTCGACGCCGTACCTGATGTAATGGCAGGGAAGCTGGTTCAGCGCCAGGCAGTACAGATCGGCTATGTAGTCCTCGGATCTGTTCTTGCTGAGCTCCAGGGCATCTATATAGTTCGAAACAAGATCCTCATAATAGTTGTGAACTTCATCAATCGCCATAAACCACCTTTCCCAACAATTCAGGAGAGCCTGAAGAGACACATACCTTGAGAATATAGCAGAAATCATACGTGTATGATCTTTCATCACTCACAAAACGGCGGACACGCGGAAAAGATCATGAGTGAGAAGACAGGGAGCAGAGCCGGAGCCGGCTGCCCAAGGAGCCCAGGCAGCAGCCGGCATGGCATTTGCCCATAAACAGCCATTTCCTTTAAAATCACGCCTGTTCACAGCATACCGGTCAGGCAGAGTTCATGACAAACCATTCAGCAAAAAACACAGACAGAAGTCCTCAGCCTCAGGAAGAGCGCGTTCCGGAACCGGGAGCAGAGCTCATCGTTGAGATCAGGGAGCTCGCCGAGAGCGGCGACGGTGTCGCCTTCCTGAACGGCCGGAAGGTGTTCGTCCCGGGGACAATTCCGGGGGAGAAGGCCAGAATCAGGATAAGCGAGAGCCATCAGAACTACATCTCCGGAACTGTTTCCGGAATCATTGAAAGCAGCCCGTGGCGCAGCAGGGCGGAAATCACTCCTGCTGACAGCAGCTGCCTGCCCCTCAGGCACATCGCCTACGGGAGACAGCTTGAAATAAAGAAAGAGACTGTGGAGTCTGCGTTCAGGAAGGCGGGACTTGACCTTGCCGTGCCGCCCGTCACCGGCAGCGGAACCGTCAGCGGCTACCGCAACAAGACCATCTATTATGTAAGGCAGAATGAGGACGGCTCTCCGGCAATAGGAACTTTCGGCAGAGGCTCGCACAGGATCACTGATATAGAAACCGGCATCTGCGCGTCCGATTCCGGGACTGCCTGGCGCACAGGGCTTCTGGTCAAAAAGTGGATGAGGGAGAACGGCATCACAGGCTGGAACGAGATGGATGAGACCGGGCTCGTCAAGGCGCTCGTCATCAGGGTTTCCAGCAGCGGCGAGACCATGGTTATCCTGGTCACCTCAAAGGCAGATGTTCCTGCAGTCAAAGTTCTCGCGGAAAGCCTAGAGAAATCAGGCATTTCATCTTTCTACGTCAACATCAACCCTCTCCCTGACAACACCGTCATGAGAGGGGATCTCATGCTGGTCTCGGGAAAGGATCATATTACTGACCGGATACTCGGCCTCAGATGCCGGATCACTCCGTTCTCATTTTTCCAGGTCAACCGCGGACAGGCTGAAAGGCTCTACTCGTGTGTCAGGGACTTTCTCGGCACCGTGCCCGGAACGGTATTCGATCTCTACTGCGGAACCGGGACGATTGCCATGACCGTATCCGGGAATGCCAGAGAGGTGTACGGAATCGAAATCATAGATGATGCGGTCGGGGACGCGAGGAACAACGCCGGCATCAACGGAATCACCAACTGTGAGTTCATCAGCGGCAAATCGGAGGAGATTGTTCCGGAGCTTTCGGCAAAGGGCATAAAGCCTGACGCGGTCATAGTAGATCCGCCGAGGAAAGGCCTTGCCGGATCGCTTGTCAGCATGCTGCTTGAGATGAAGCCCGAGAGGATAGTCTACGTGTCCTGCCTTCCCAAATCACTGGCAAGGGATCTTAAGGCACTCTCAGCAGAATACAGGGCCGGGAAAATCAGCTGCTTCGACATGTTCCCTGACACTGTGCACGTCGAGACCGTAGTTTTACTATCAAGGGGAAAATAGGGATCGGCTGAAAGCCCCTGAAATCAAAGGGGTTGCGGAGTTTGATGCTTTATTGAGCATGACTGTAAAGAGCGATTTTGACTGTATGTGAAAACATATCAAGGCAGAGAGATACAGCATAGTTGTGGCTACTATTTTGATATTTTGGTAGGTTGTAGATAGTGTTTTGCTGTCCATTTAGGTTTGTGCCTGAAAGGCTGTCCAACGGCGACACCATGCTGGACCTGCTCACCAGAAGCAAACGTCTTCTGGCACAGTCAGGAGACAAATGGGGCACAACCCAGAAGGCAAGGGCAAAGCTCCTGTTCGAACTCTTCCCGGAT
>ONIT01000085.1 GCA_900317945.1 uncultured Pseudomonadota bacterium | reverse complement strand
GAGTTCTATAAATTTGCTTAAATTTGTATAACTTGTTGAATTAACAATGTTTTATAAAATTTACGGCAGTTTTTAGTACACAGCTTTGAAAAACTCAGAGAGCTCAGGGAGGGCGTAATTTCTCTCTCCGCGATGCTCAACAGGGGGCATCACGGGACTGTGGTTTTCGGCATGGATGATGAGGGCAGGGCATGCGGCACTGAGGCTCCGGCCTTTGCGGGGAAGGTAATCCTAAGTGAGGTCAGGAGCAGTATCAGGCCGCTTCCTCAGAGTGTTTCCGTATCTGACGGTGAGCAGGACGGCAGGAGGATTATCAGGGCAGCTGCTGAGGGGGACGACACTCCCTACTCGGCGTACGGGAAGTACTACACCCGCGGGAATGGCGTGGACATTCCGATGGAGACAGAAGTTCTCATGGATTATTTCCGTGAGAAGGACGGGAGATCCTCTGCGTGGGAGAAAGCGCCGTCCGGGTACGGACCGGAGGACATTGACGAGGAGCTGCTCATTGACTGCGTGAGGAACGCGGAGAGCAGCGGAAGAATGGCTTATGTCTACCGCAATGAGTCAGACGCGCTCCGGAGGCTAGGTCTTCTCACAGATGACGGGCATCTCTCCAACGCAGGCTGGTACCTCTTCGGCAGGGGGAAGCCCGTCACAATCAGGGAAGAGTCCTTCCCGACAGACTCGGAAACTTCTGACGGCTGTATCCGTACATTCCGGGGTAATATCCTTGAGTGCATCAGCGAGGCGTATTCCTGGATCCTGAACCATATCACCTTCAAATCCCGGATTGCCGGCTTGCAGAGAGAGGAAATCCCTGAGATCCCGAAGGATGCGATCCGGGAAATCGTGGTGAACTCATTTGTCCACGCCGCATATGAAGATGATGGCGCCTGCTTCCGGTACACGGTCAGGAGATCATCAGTCAGCATCTCCAACCCGGGAACGCCCGCAGGCGGGGCGGATCCTGAGCGCTTCGCCTCGGGGAAGACCGGACGCAGGATCCGGAACGTTCTGATCGCATCGGTCCTTTGGAGGTGCGGATATGCAGATGCACTGGGAAAAGGGCTGAGGAGTGTGGCTGACCTCTGCGAAGAGAGCGGGACAGAATACAGCTCCAGCTCTGACGGGGCATCGTTCACCTTCATTTTCAGAAGGAAGCCGGGATTCCTCTGTGAGCAGCACAATGACAGGAAGACTCACATGCCGGATGACAGGAACAATGCCTATTCAGCAGGCAGGAAAGACAGTCTTGATGAGGAAATCCTGAGCCTCATCAGAAAAAACGGACGCATCACTGTTCCTGAAATCGCGGCAGTCACCGGAAGGCCGGGCGTCACTGTCTACCGGCACATCAGGGCTCTTGCAGACGCCGGAAAAGTCCGCCGCACGGGCGCCCGGAAAAACGGCTCCTGGGAGATAACCGGGTGAGGCCGGATGAAAAAGCCTCGGAGCAGGCAGACGTGGAAATGCTCTTTATGCGAGCTCTTCAGAGGAGATGTATTCAGGCTCTATGCCAAAGCGCGAGAGCACGCGGACAAGATCGTCAGCATTGAGAAAGAGCGTCGCGGTGTTCTCGTTCGGGTGTACCGCGATTTTCTCTCCTCTGAAGCTCTCATCAAGGAGGAAGCGCACCCGGTGCTCTGTGTCATTGAGGAGCCCGAACGGGGTAACGGAGCCGCGGTGAAGCTTAAGAATTGATTCGAGATCGCCTTCTGACGCGAGGCTGAGACGCCCTGACCCGAGACGCTGCCGCAGCTTTTTAAGGTCAACTTCAGCATGCTCGCGGACAGTGAGTAGGAAACAGCCCTTTCTGCCGTCCCGGAGGAAGAGGTTCTTCGCTCCTGCGTCAGGATAGGGGAGGCGGAGCGCGTCCGCCTCCTCCACTGTCGTTACCGCGGGGTGCGAAAAGACCTCGTACGGAACCCCGCACCCGCAGAGGAGCGCGAGGATCTCATCCTTGCTCATTCCCCGAGGAGCGCGCCGTTCTCGAAGTAGTCGATCCTCATAGCCTTTCTTACATCGGCGAGGGTTGACTCGGCCTTCTCGCGGGCGACCCTGCATCCCTCCTTCAGAATGTCGGTGAGCTCGGGGAGGCGCTTCTCCCATGCCTGGCGGCGCTCGCGGACCGGGGCAAGCTCGGCCTGGAGGACGCTGTTGAGGAACTTCTTGACCTTGATGTCGCCGAGGCCGCCCTTGGTATAGTGGGCCTTGAGCTCGTCAAGCGACTGGTACTCGGGCAGGAACTCCGGGAAATACTCCGGCTTGCAGAAAGCATCGAGGTAGATGAACACAGGGTTGCCCTCAACGTGTCCCGGATCGCTTACCTTGAGGTGGGTCGGATCGGTGAACATCGACATGATCTTCTTCCTGACGGTCTCCTCGTCATCCGAGAGGTAGATGCAGTTGCCGAGCGACTTGCTCATCTTGGCCTTGCCGTCGAGTCCCGGGAGGCGGAGGCAGGCCTTGTTGGAGGGCAGCACGATCTGCGGCTCGGTGAGGGTCTCGCCGTAGACCTCGTTGAACTTGTGGACGATTTCCTTGCACTGCTCGAGCATGGGCATCTGGTCCTCGCCTGCAGGAACTGCGGTGGCGCGGAACGCGGTGATGTCGGCTGCCTGGCTTACAGGGTAGCAGAAGAATCCGAGCGGGACGCTGGTCTCGAAGCCCTTCTGCTGGATCTCGGCCTTGACGGTCGGGTTGCGCTGCACGCGGGAGACGGTGACCAGGTTCATGTAATAGAAGGAGAGCTCGGTGAGCTCGGGAACCCTTGACTGGATGAAGATGTTGGACTTCTCCGGATCGATGCCGCAGGAGAGGTAGTCAAGCGCCACCTGCTTAATGTTCTGGCGGACCTTCTCGGGATGCTCGGCGTTGTCGGTCAGCGCCTGGGCATCGGCGATCATGATGTAAATCTCATCGTACTTGCCGGAATTCTGCAGGGCGACACGCTCCATGAGGGAGCCGACATAATGCCCGACGTGAAGCCTTCCGGTGGGACGGTCACCGGTCAGGATGATCTGTTTCATACTCTGGTTCCTTTCAATATGCTTTTTTAAGTAATAATTCCGGATATTCTAAATATGCTTTTTTAAGTAATAATTCCGGATATTCTAGCCTATTTTTGCCCGGACTGGTTTTCGGAACGGGAACATATTGTGAAAGAAGGCAGTCAGATGGCTCTGCCGCAGCTCCATGAGGCGCGGCCGGCGCTCCGGGGCAGGGCATACTTCAGGTGCCGGGGCGAGGCTGAGGCTGTGCCCACTTTTGAGCCTGAGGTCATGACCGGAAACCCGAACAAAAAATGCGGAATCCGCATTTTTATGCTGACTCAGACCACACTGATGAGACGCGCCTTGGCAGGTGCCGGCAGCAGCTCTCTGTGGAGCCTGTCCTGATAACCCGAACAAAAAATGCGGAAGCCGCATTTTTTCGCTGAGTGCTGCTTCCCAGACTGCCACTGCCGGTGCCCTGGCCGGGCAGGGTGGAATGTTGATTGCTGTGGCTTCCTGTGAAATACTGAAAGCTGTCAGTGCCTGTCTGCCTGCATCCGGCAGCAGACATCTCCATGAACGTGGAACAGCTGCTGCCAGGGGCCATGGCCATGTGCTCTGGCATCACGGAGGTTTGTGAATTGAAAAAGCAGAAGATCGTCTGTTTCCGGAACCGCCTCGCAAGACTCAGAGTCGCGGATTTCGAAATGGCCTTCAGCAATGACATCTACCGGGCAGGCGTGATATTCACGTTCGGCTCTGCGTTCGCGCTCGCGTGCGGCGCGCTGCGGGAAATTATGATGCTCCATGGGGCAGAGGTGACTGAGGGCTCATCGCCGAGAGCGCTCCTGAAGCTCGGATACCGGCTCGGTTTTGTGGATGATCCGGAGGTCTGGCTTGAGATGCTGAAATACCCCAATTGCCTGGACATTCTCCTCGATGATGGCCGGGCTGACACATTGCTCCTCCTCATCCGCGACAGCTTCATTCGGGCGCTGTCTGCACTTGAGAGAACTCTAGAGGAAAAGCTGGAGGAGTGCGGCGGTGAGGAGAATTGACGGCCGCGGCCGATGGAAATGACGTTTCAGGGCACCGCTCCGGCAGTGCGCCTGCATGATCTTGCATGAGATCACGGACAGAAAGCGCGGAATCGCATTTTTCCATCGAGCCTGCAGGCTGCTGCGGATCGTCTGAAAGAGTGAAGCAGACGGGCCTGAGAGGAACTTCCGTGAGGTGACATGTGAATAAGTTCGAGCTCTTTACGATGATATTCTATGCCCTGGACGCCCACTGGAACAAAAACAGGAGGCCGGATCTTGGCGATTTCCTCAGCAGCATGAATCCTTTTTGGTGGGGCGACATAGGATCTGCTGATCCAGCCATTTATGCTGATTTTTGTTCCGTAATCAATGAACCGGTTACCAGGGAAAACAGCTACGATCTTGCAGGGAGATGGATCGACTCTGTCGGTGAAGCCTTTGTGAAGGATGCTTTCAGCAGAATAAGCAGGGATGTCTGGAATGAATGCCTGGATGAATACCTGTCTGCTCCGCACAAAGGCGCTGATGCATAAAGTATTCTGACTTTAATGCAGATATCCCGCGGGGCTGAGATATTTTTCAGGTGATCAGCTATGACATTTCGGTGATCACAGGAATTTGATCAGCAAAGTCAGTGCGGTTATTATCTGATCTGTAGACGAAATCCATGCTGCTGCCTGAAGAATTGATGGAACTGATCCGACAGGGAGAGGGACTGCATGTCGAATTCAAAAAGTCAGTGAAGGATGTCACGAAAGATATCTATGATACCGTCTGTTCTTTTTCAAACCGCGACGGCGGGCATATTTTCCTTGGTGTCAGTGATGACGGAACCATTATAGGCGTAGACAAAGGCCGCGTCGAACGGATGAAAAAGGACTTTGTCAATACCATCAGCAATGAAAGCAAAATTTATCCGCCGCTTTATCTGACTCCTGAGGAATACGAGAGCGAAGGAGCCACGGTTCTTCACGTATATGTTCCGTCAGGCAGGACTGTTTACAGAAAAGCAGGCAGGATTTTCGATCGGAACAATGACTCCGATATCGACATAACGAATAATGCCGACATGGTTTTCCGCCTCTATGCCCGCAAGCAGAGCACTTACTTTGTCAACAAGGTCTATCCGGAAATCCCGATTTCGGCTGTCCGCCATGATCTGATTGAGCGCGCCAAGGAAATGGCCAGGGCTACCAGAACCGAGCATCCGTGGGTAAACATGACAGATGATGAGGCGGTACTGAGAAGCTGCGGGCTTATCCTTGAGGATCCGGAGACAAACAAAGAGGGAATTACGCTCGCGGGAATCCTGCTCTTCGGCACAGACAGCCGAATAATGTCGGTCCTTCCGCAGCATAAGACTGACGCGATATTCAGGGTTGTCGATGTTGATCGCTATGATGACCGGGAAGTCGTGACCACCAATCTTATCGAAAGCTATGACCGCCTGATGGAATTCGGCAAAAGGCATCTGAATGATCTCTTCACGCTTGACGGCATACAGAGGGTAAGCTCAAGGGACGCAATTCTCCGGGAGATCATTTCCAATCTGCTCATGCACAGGGATTTTTCAAGCGGGTATACCTCAAGGCTGGTGATTGAACGCGGCAAAATGACAACTGAAAATGCCAATCTTGCCCACGGCCATGGCATTCTCAATCTGAAGACTTTCAGGCCGTATGCCAAAAATCCGCCTATAGCAAAAGTCTTTCGTGAGATTGGCCTGGCTGAAGAGCTGGGAAGCGGCATGCGCAACAGCTATAAGTATACAAAGCTGTACTCAGGAGGAGTGCCGATCTTTACGGAAGGTGATGTCTTTACCACAGAGATACCGCTGTCAGAGGCTGCTACGATTACTGTCGGAGGTGTCAGACAGGACAAAATTCCTGCAGGTATGCCCAGCCCGGAAAATTCCATAATGGAGGACCCCACCCAAAGTGGAAATCCCACCCAAACAGAGACTGAGAACCCCACCCAAAGTGGAAATCCCACCCAAACAGAGGCTGAGAACCCCACCCAAAGTGGAAATCCCACCCAAACAGAGGCTGAGAACCCCACCCAAAGTACTGAGAAAGGCGATGCTGCTCAAGGCTCAGAACATGATCTCAAAGATATTCAACTAAGTGAAAAGGAGCAGGCTCTGGTTGATGTATTGCTCAATCACCCGGACTATACTCAGGCACAGATCGCAGAAAATTTGGGCTGGAACGTCAATACAGTTAAATACCGTATGCGAAGGCTCATTCAAAATGATGTGATTGAGCATAAGGGAGCCAGGCGCCACGGTGTATGGAAAGTCATGATCAAGGGCTGAACCTGGTGCTTTATCAGTATCATGACGTATGACGGGGCTGGGACTCGCCTCGTTTGTCAGCACGATCTTCTGCAGAGGAATGAATAAAGTCTCGGACTCGGGCCGGACGATCGGGGCTGTGCTTCAGTCACAGCCCGGTTGCTATTTCTTTTGAGAGACCATCACTGAGGTCTTGTGCCGCCAGAATTATCAGGTTTACCCGGAGTCTTTTCTTCCCCGTTACCGTTCAGACGCACTCCGGCGTTCCCTGTCTCCTCATCGCCGCCTTCAGCATCTTCCCCATCGTCATTGTCATCATCATCGTCATCATAATCTTCACTGTAGTACTTGAGTTCGCATTCGATGTACTTCCGGCGGTTCTCCTCATCCTGAAAAAAAAGATCCACTGCCTCATAGACCTCCTTGAATATGGGATCGACCTCCTCCAGCGCCTGCCTCCTCTCCTCGTAGGAGAGCTCTCCGAACGGCCTGTCGGACAGCTTCACGCTGGTGCTGTCACTGGGGGTGCCTTCATTGTCATTCTTTTCTGTCATGACTGGTTTTTCCTTCTCACTGTTGTCTTTGCTGATGTTTTGCATGCTTCTGCATTTCGGTCCGCGCGCGTTTGGCTGAGCCCCTGCTGCGGAGAACGTACTTGTCCGCTTCATGCTGACAGGCGGAGTGTTCCGTTCTGTGATGAATGGTAGCCTGTGGAAAACAGCAGTTCAAATTTTTATGGCGCTGAAAATGTCATAGCAGGTCACATTAAGTGAAAATCATTTCTCCCTGACCTCCGTAGCAGCAGGTTCCAGCGTCAGATGAATGGCTCCGGAGCGGGAACAGACTCTCCCAGGAGAAAGTCCGGTCTGCAGTCATGATGCCGGGAGAATCTGACAGACGGCGGCATCTGTGAGTCATGCGGCTGCCTGGCTTTCGAGCAGAGAGCATTACGGCGAGCCATGGCGCCGGATGACCTCCTGGTCTCAGGAGCAAGTTCTGAGACTTCGTATCCTGTCAGGGAGGCGGAATGACCTGCAGCGTCCCCATCCTTAAAGCGGCAGCGCCATGTCCGGCAGTCCCTGCTCAGATAACCTGGGGTATTCCTGCTCCGTGCATGAAAAACGTTATGCAGCATTTGCACTTCGCTGCCGTCAGGCTGCAGGCGCCGGCAGAATTTTTTTTTGTCAACGCTCCAAAGGCGCTCAGATTTTTTTTAATTTTGTGAGTGAGTCCGCATAAATTTTTTTTTGTATGGCGTACCGTGTCATCCGTGTCTGTTCTGGCATTGTGCTGCATGGCTCCATGTCAGGCCGGAGCGGCTATTCCGGGACTCAAAAGGTGAGCGTTATTCTGAGATCACACTGGGAGTCCGGAGGCAGGCACAGAGGCATTGGAGCCTTGGTCCGCGGCGCATGGACAAAGGGAAAGGCGCGCGCGGCACAGAACAGAAAGAAGATAAGGAGTTGCAGGATATGAAGCTGCAGGAAGCATTAAAACAGGCAATAGTTCAGTTCAGCGCGAGTATCCTCGGGGAGAAGCGGCTGGTTTATCTCATTTCTGACAGACAGGGCTTTGATGACTTCCCGGCAATGAAGCAGGTCTTTGACACCATTGTCTCAGGGAACAGCGGAAAGGAGCTCTCCAGCCTCGCGATAGGCGGAAAGAAGGATGAGTTCATCAGGTACGCGGATGGGCTCAGGAAGTCCCTTGTCAGCAGCCAGCACTTCAAGCAGGAGTTCGCGGACTTCGCGGCTGACTCCCTCATCTTCGCGCTCGGCTGGGGAACTGACGTGAAAGAGCCCTCGGACCATGGCTTTGATCCACTTGATCGCAAAAGCTCGGCAGTCTCTCCCCGCGGACACGTCCAGCATGGCAGCAAGAGCCTCATCAAGTTGGTCGTTATAGGAGCAGCCTCAGCTGTTCTGCTCCTCGCTGTTATATTAGGCTTTGCCTGCTCGCCCTCTGAAGTCGAAAAACTTACCGAGGCTGCGAATAATGGCGATGCAGAGGCCGCGTACACGCTGGCCGGACTCTATGCCTCAGGCAGCGGCGTTGGGCAGGATCAGAAAAAGGCGGCAGAGCTCTACCGGAGTGCGGCAGAGAAGGGGCACGCAAAGGCCCAGCTGGAAATGGGCAATGCCTACTCCGAGGGAAAGGGCGTGACCAAGAGTGACAAAATGGCCGCAGTGTGGTGGAAGAAGGCTGCAGACCAGGGGGACATGAATGCCCAGTATGCCCTTGGCAAAGCCTATGCCGAGGGCAGGGGCGTGCCGCAGAATTATGGTGCGGCAACCGTGTTTTTTAACAAGGCGGCAAAGAAGGGGAATAAGCAGGCCGAGGCCGCCCTTGGCGATGGCCATTCCAAAGACAGCGGCGCAGAGTAGATAAGACCGTTGCATGCAGAGTCCCGCTGACGCATGCAGGGGCCGTTCGGGGGAAATCCCGGGCGGCCCCTTTTTGCTGCCCAGCGGCGTGAATTTCACTCCCTGGATTATCTCCGCCTGCTGAGTTTCAGGAGCAGGACCCGCGGAGGCCCCTGAGCATTGTGAAAAGTGCAGGCGTAATCCGGAGTGAAGGCCCCCGGAGAACCTTCCGGAAAGACAGGCTGAGCCTTGTAACGCGTTCCCTGAGTCTCTCAGCGCCATTGCCTGATTCACGCGCATTTATGGCATGAGGATCATTGAGAGAGATTCCGAAAAAAGTGCCTGCCCGGGCTGAATTCAGTAAAATAGCATCTGAACACGGGGATACCCGGCAGAGAGAAAGGCATGACATGAAGCTCCACGAGGCATTGCAGCAAACCATCAGGCAGTTCGGCATGAATGTACTTCAGGAAAAGCGCCTCGTGTACATCCTTTCTGACTGTAAGGCATTTGAAGACTACCCGGCGATGAGGCAGGTCCTTGATGCAATTTCAGCCGATGTATACGGGAAGGAGCTCTGCCGGATCGGCATGAGCGGAAGCAGGGATGACTATGAGCTTTACTCGCAGCACCTGAAAAAATCGCTCATCAGGGACAGGAATTTCAGTGAGGAGTTCATTGATTATGCGCTGGACTCTGTCTCATACGCCTTAGGCTGGAGCTCATCAGTCAGGGAGCCGTCGGATCATGGCTTCGATCCTGCCGGGAACGGCAGCGCTGCAGGTCAGGCTGGCTCCGGGAGCAGCGGGAATTCTCCGCAGGGGAGTGCCGGCGGCACAGGGAGCTCACCGCATGGAAGCTCCGGCGGCAACGGAAATTCACCTCAGGGCGGCGGGCAGCCGCAGCGGAAGAATTCAGGAAAGAAGTGGCTCTTTGTCCTGCTCATTGCGCTGGCTTTGATTTCTGCAGCAGTCTCGCATTACGGCTTCGATAACCTGCAGCGCCTTGCTCAGGCCTATGCCGGTGATCCCGAGGCGCAGTACATGCTGGGCAAAGCGTACGCAAAAGGCAACGGTTTTGATAAGGACTGGAATGAGGCCCTGAAGTGGTACCGTAAGGCTGCGGAGAATGGATATGTCAAAGCCCAGTCCGTTCTGGGCGATGCATACTCTGAAGGCCATATTGTGAAGAACGACTGGAGTGAGGCTGTAAGATGGTACCGGAAAGCTGCGGATCAGGGAGATGTCCAGGCTCAGTCTCAATTGGGCTACGCTTATGAAAAGGGCAATGGTGTTGAAAAGAATTCAGCTGAATCCGTGAAATGGCTGCGCAAGGCTGCCGATCAGGGCTATGCCGTTGCGGAGCATAACCTTGGCCTTGCGTATTACCACGGCGAAGCATTGGAGCAAGATTTGGCTGAGGCTGCTCGGTGGTTTAGGAAGGCTGCAGATCACGGACTCGCAGAGGCACAGACAATGCTGGGATATTTGTATGCCAGAGGGGAAGGAGTAGAGAAAAATTATGCCGAAGCAGTAAAGTGGTGGCGCAAGGCTGCAGAGCAGGGGCTTGATGACGCTCAGACTCAGCTGGGATATTCGTATGCTTATGGCCAGGGAGTAGCTAAGAACCCGGCAGAAGCAGTCAAGTGGTACCGTAAGGCTGCTGATCAGGGTTCCTCCAAAGCACAGACATTTCTTGGGTTTATGTATGCAAAGGGCGAAGGCGTTGAAAAGGATGATGCCAAGGCCGCACAATGGTACCGTAAAGCTGCAGAGCAGGGGCTTGATGAAGCTCAGCTCCTGCTTGGAAAGGCATATGCGATGGGCGCAGGCGTCAGCCAGGATGACACTGAGGCAGCAAAGTGGTACAGGAAGGCAGCCGATCAGGGCAACGCAGAGGCTGAGACTATTACTGGAGCTGTGTACGCCAGCGGCAGAGGCGTGAATAAAAATCTCTCTGAGGCTGCAAGATGGTTCCGTAAGGCAGCAGAGCATGGCAACGCAGATGCCCAAGCCTTTCTAGGCAGCGCATATGAAAAAGGCAAGGGAGTTGAGAAAAACCCTGATGAGGCTTTGAAGTGGTACCGTAAGGCAGCAGATCAGGGCAATGCAGATGCCGAGATTATTATTGGTGCCTGGTATGCCAACGGCCATGTAGTTGAAAAGAATCCTGCTGAGGCAGTAAGGCTGTTCCGCATGGCGGCGGAGAAGGGCAAACCTGTAGCTCAGGTCTTTTTGGGCAATGCATATGCACAGGGCAATGGAGTCGAGAAAAATAATTCTGAGGCGGTGAAATGGTACCTCAGGGCAGCCGAACAGGGCTTTGCTGATGCCCAGATGATCATGGGCAAAAGGTATGAAACAGGCAATGGAGTCAGGCAGAATTACTCAGAGGCTACAAAATGGTATATCAGGGCTGCTGAGCAGGGAAATTCCCAGGCTCAGTACCTGGTGGCCGGAGCATACATTAATGGTATTGGCGTAGATCCGGATCCTGCTGAGGCTGCAAAGTGGTTTCACAAGGCTGCTGAGCAGGGGCATGTTATTGCCCAACTGAACTTGGGGGTTTCGTATAATTTCGGTATGGGAGTGGAGCGTAACTACACTGAGGCCGTGAAATGGTTCAGGATGGCAGCTGAACAGGGAAATCCTGATGCCCAGGCCTATATGGGGCATGCCTATGCCTACGGACAGGGTGTGAAGAAGAACTCTGCCGAGGCATTGAGATGGTTTCAGGCTGCCTGCGCTCAGGGCATGGAGCAAGCCTGTAAAAGCATTAGGCGTCATGATTTTTAGCTCTACACATGGACCAGGCTGGGCGGTGCCAGTTCAGCTCACTTGGCTGTTTCATCTACCTGTCAGAGTCTCGCTCTCCTGAATCCCTGCTGTACGAGAAGGAATACAAAATATGAAGCTCCACGAGGCCTTGCGGCAGATCATCACGCAGTTCGGCGTCAGCGTCCTTGGGGAGAAGCGCCTCGTCTATCTCCTTTCAGATTACAGGGCCTTTGAGGACTATCCGGCCATGAGGCAGATCATGCTCCTCATCGCCGGAAAAGACTGCCTGAACGGCCTTGCCTCAAAGGGAAAAGCCGTCAGCAGGCGGGAGGCAGAGCGCGCGGCGCGGGATCTCAGGAAGCACCTGGTGAAAGCGGAGCATGTGCGGCCGGAGTTCGCGGATTACGCAGCCGGCTCGGTCCTCTTCGCGCTCGGTATCACTGACTCACTCAGCGAGCCCCTGAGCCAAAGCTTCGATCCCCATGACCTGAGCGCAGTGCCGGGACAGGGGAACCCGGGACCGGTGCAGAAGCCCGGGAGCGGCCAGAGGCGGCAGGGAGCCGGGCGGCCGTTCATCTGGCGTACCATCCTGATCATTTTCGTGCTGGCTGCGGGAGGCTTTGGGATCTGGCATTTCAGGGACAGCATTCCTCTTCCCGGGATCTGGGAGGAGATCTCGCAGTATCTGAGTCATGATCCGTCTTATTCTGAGTACGCAGGGTCAAAGGCTCCGGGCGGTGACGCAAAGCGCTACCTGAAGTCCGCGAAGCAGGGCGATGCCGACGCGCAGGCGAGCCTCGGGAGCATCTATTACCGCGACGGGAACTTCAGAGAGGCCGCTGTATGGTTACAGCGGGCGGCGGAGCGCGGAGATTCCTACGCAAGGACCATGCTTGGCGCCATGTACGCGGAGGGGCAGGGCGTGACGCAGGATTACGCTGAGGCGGTGAAGTGGTGGCGGAGGGGAGCCGCAGAGGGCGATCCCGCAGCTGAGACGCTGCTTGGCATCGCCATTGCGAACGGGCGCGGCGCCCAGCAGGATTACGCGGAGGCTATAAGGCTCTGGAAGAAGGCCTCCGCCCATGGCAATGCCGGGTCGCAGGCGCTTCTCGGGAATGCCTACCAGAAGGGGCTTGGCGTGCGGAAGGATCCCTCGGAGGCGGCGAGGTGGCTGAAGGCTGCCTGCAGGAACGGGAGGAAGGACGCCTGCCGGGCAGCCGCCTCACCATGAACGGTGTACTGGGCATGTCCCTGGCCTGGCTCCACAAAGAGAGCTGTGAGGCCCTTACGGACGCGCCCTGTGAAAGTGCGGCAGGTGGCTGCCGGAGGAGGAGAAAATGAACATTGAGGGACTCTCTCAGATACCGCAGGAGGCTGCCGTGTCGGCAGGTTTTCCAAAAGGCCGGGCTTTCCCTGCCTGCCTCCATGCTCCGGGATTTTTCCATGGCGTGCCTGGGAGGCTCATCCGTGGAAAGGTCCTTTCTCTCCTTGCCTCAGCTGCTCTCCTTGCAGCTGCGGGCTCCGCGCCTGCCGCTGAGAGCGTGGCTGCCGGGGCGGATCCGGATGCATGTGCCGAGTGTGACGATGATGATGAGTACCTGAGCCCGGAGGAGCTCTACAGGATGGGCATCGAGGGGCTCAGCGGAAAAAGCGAGACCATGACCTGCGAGGGCGGGCTGAGCCTCCTCATGGAATCAGCAGCCGATGGCTACGCCCCGGCGCAGGCGGCGCTTGGAAATGCCTATTACGATGGTAACTGCACTGAGAGAAACTACGCCGAGGCGGTGAAGTGGTGGCAGAAGGCTGCGGAGCAGGGGAACGCCGACGCCGAGTACCGGCTCGGAACCGCCTACACCTTCGGAAACGGTGTTGAGACAGATTTCAGAAAGGCGCTTCTGTGGTACCGGAAGGCCGCGGCGCAGGGCGACACCCGCGCCATGTCCGCGATAGGCGACGCGTACGGGACCGGTAACGGCGTTGAGCAGGACGGCAAGGAGGCGCTCAGGTGGTATAAGGCTGCCTGCAGCGCGGGCTCAAAGCCTGCCTGCGGCTTTGCGGAGAGCATTAATCCTGAGACCGGGAACCTCCGGTATTTTGAGGACAGAAAATAGCCTGCCGCCAGATGCGGGCACTGAGACGCGGTGCGGGTATTTCCGCATCCTGCCGCATTGGCTTCCGCCTTTGCCGGCGCAGCTTCAGGCACAGGCGGCATGGCCCGATGCAGATGGCAGTGATGGGCGCCAGGTGCCGGAGTATAATGCGCGGAATCAAAGGCTTTCACAGGATCCGGCGCTTGTATGTGGCTTCTTTTCGCAGTCCTCTCAGCGGTCTTCGCCGCTCTCACCTCAATTCTTGCCAAGGTCGGCATTGAGGGCGTCCCGTCGAACCTCGCGACGCTTATAAGAACCCTTGTTGTGGTCGGCATGGCCTGGGTGATGGTGCTCCTTACCGGCGAGACCGGGGACGCTGCCGGAATCACCAGGAAAAGCTGGATATTCCTCATTCTCTCCGGGCTCGCGACCGGCGCCTCCTGGCTCTGCTACTACATGGCGCTGCAGGACGGCGATGTCTCGAAGGTCGTGCCCATCGACAAGCTCAGCATTGTCCTAACCCTTATCCTTGCCTTTGTCTTCCTCCACGAGGACTTCACCTGGAAGGCGGCGCTCGGATCGGCACTGATTACTGCCGGAACGCTCGTCATGGTGCTCTGAGGAGAAAGCGCGTGGTTCTGCTGGCAGTCCGCCGGCGGGAGCATTCTGTTCTGCTCTTCTGACTGGTCAGAGGGACTCTGCACCGGGCAAATCCGCATGTATTGCCAGAAGAGGTGAGATATGAAGACAGTCAGCATCAGGCTCAGTGACAGCGATTGCGCAGCGCTTCAGGAGATCCTGCGTGAGACAGGACAGACAGCGCAGGCTTTCTATGAGACATTCACAAAAGCTGTCATCAGGGAAGGCAGTATCCCGGACATTATCCGTGCCTCAGCATCAGAACATGCACCGCATGACCGGATTGATTCGTTTGAAAGGCTTGAGCCCCTGAGGAAGTCAGCAGGCAGGTATCTGCCCGCGGACTTCGATCCGGATGATGTTTCAATTCACGCCCCCTCACGAGAGCAGCGTCAGACAATGCCGGAACAGCGAAGAGATTCAATCATGAATTCTGCCGGATAGACCTTGTTATGACAGGAACAACATCCTTCTCTTCACTGGTGAAGGGGCAGAACGTCCGTTCCCACCTTTATGATAACTTAGGCAGATGATCCAATCA
>ONIT01000006.1 GCA_900317945.1 uncultured Pseudomonadota bacterium | reverse complement strand
AGCCGGAGGAGACTCTGATTGCTCTTTCTTCCCGGTCCATTACGAAGAAGACTTGGTCCAAGAAGAGAGAAGAAAGAACTTTGTATTAAAAGATTGGGCTGTTGCCGCGCTTGTGAGCGATGATAGCGGCAAGCTCCTTAAAGCCCTTTTCCTGCTCGTTGTTTCTGGAGAATTCTATTTTCATTTATTGTTTACGAGTAAATTACCTGAATTTTCATCATACTGGCTGTTGCAGATACCAAAATTTTCACCATCAAAAAGGCCAGGCCTATAGGATCTTATCGAACAACCACAATTCATAAAACTGCATGATTCAACAAAGAAATGTTCCACATTGTTCAGCCAACCGATTCTTGCAGAATTACCACCATTGCATCCACTAAACGTGCAGCCTGTAATCCTTACTGTTGAGCAGTCAACTGCTGTAAAACACCAGCTCCTATTGAAGTTATTGAATGTGCAGTCCCCGAATTCCACCTCTTCCATGTCTGAGAAATTTATCGGTTCTTGTTTGTCAGTGCCTGTAAAAGTCAGGCCCCGGAAAATTGCCCGTTTTTTGCCCTGCAGCTTGCTGAACCCAATAAAGTCCCAAAAGTCCTGCTCTGTCATGCCGCCCTTGTTAATCATTACAACCTCGCTTGGCGTAACGACTTTGCACTCGCCGACCGTTATATAGGAGAGAAACGGAGTGAACTCTATCTCCGCAAAGTTTGCCGCAATCTTGGTGCTCCCCTGTACCGAGATTTTGAGCAGCGACAGCAGGTCCTCAATCCTGGCCTGCGACATTTTGAGCTTTTCTGCGAGATCAAAGACATACCCGCTCTTCTCTATGCTGCCGCGGTCATAGCGCTCAATAAGGCGCATGGCGTCAAACAGGAAAAAGTCACTGAGGTGCTCACCGTCAACAGACTTCAGGGCCTCCTCTATCGCGGACTCATCGAGGCTCAGCGCCTTTTTGAACAGAGCCTCCATATCCGGCCACTCTCTGAGAGACATGGCGATCTGGCAAGGATAGGCAGCGGAGCCTTCCTCCATCGGCGGCCTTGGATCGCAGGCGGCGGCAACGGAAAGCATCGCCTTGTATGCGGCCCATTCCTGATCACTGAGCCTCCGCGGATTGACAGCGACTGAAAGTAGAAGCGTCAGGTACGCGTCAACAATTTTGGCATCCTTCCCGTCGAGCGGATGCGAGTTTATGAGATGGCTTTCAGGCGATATGTAGCGGACCAGCGGCATGATATCAGCGTCAGCAAAGCCTGTTACAAACTTAGCGTCATTGTGAACTGAGGTTTTAAGGAGCGAAAGCAGATCCTCCATCCGTCCCTCAGACACATTGAGAAGCATGGCAAGGTTAGAGACATACTCTATTTTCTCTGCGTTGCCGCGGTCGTAGAGCTCAATGAGGCGCAGCGCGTCAAGCACGAACTCATCGGTGAGGTGATTCTCATCAATCAGCGCAAGGTTTTTGCTGACTGCAGCCTCATCAAGAACCATTGATTTCCTGAAGAAGCTCTCCATATCCGGGCGCGGAGACAGCGCGGCGGCAATCCTGCAGGGATAGACTGCCGGGCTGTCATCTCCTGATGAGCTGCCGCGGGATGCGACAGAGAGAAGCATCGTAAGATACGCCTCGATGACGCCCGCCTCCTTGCCGCGCAGGGGATGGGGCATGAGCGGATGGCGCTCCGCCTGGAGCATCAGGCACTTGAAATCAGCGGCACCTTCCTTTTCATCCCCTGCATTAATCACCTCGGAGATTTCGCCATGCAGGTTCGCAGCCATCGTATGAAGCTGCCCGGTCTCTTCCATCAGTTCCTGAAGTGTTTTCATTATGACTGCTCCTCATGCATATAGTCTTTGAGAATTTTATGAAGTGCCTGCCTGTGAAGGCTGCTGCCTGAGCATCCAGGGAACTCCTCTGCGATATCACCTATGGCAGACGCCGCCATGTCATGGATTCCTCCCCGGACGCTACCGCACGCATCAGCACTGGCGCTTTCCGTGCTAACACGATCATCTCCTGTCTCAACTCCCTCATTCCCGAGCTGTTTCAGAATAAGTACCTGCAGCGCGGTCCTGTGCCGGTTGCCGCCATGAGGCAGGCATTCTTCCACCGGAATGTCATCCAGTGCCTGAGCGACAAAAGCTTGCATGCTCTCAGACCAAGGCGCACTACCCTCACCATCAGGCAGCACATTACCAACGCTTCCTGCGACGGATCGTGTTTTCAACTCTCCGATCCGTTTCACCAGGAGCTCATTCAGCACGCTTCTGTGCCAGCTGCCGCCAGCATGTCTGCAGGGCTCCGATGATTTCCTGCCCATGGCGTCAGTCAGCTTTTTCAGCAGGAGTCCTGGCTGCTGGCGCTTTTTCTCAAGCATGTCCCTTACGGTATCAGACACATCAGGAATGCCATTCTCTATGAGATCGGCAGCAGACGGCTCCGGCATGCTGATGCCAGCCTCATCGGCGGCGATCCTCACCTCGGTGAAAAATTCCTGCTGAAGCTCCGTAAGCCGCTTCTGTGCGTCCTTAAGGCTTTCCGACCTTCTGCGGCTTGCATCCTCAATGTCTGACAGGCACTCAGACACATCAGGCATTCCGGCGTAGAGAGCAAGCGCGTCATTCAGGCGGCTCTGCGCCTCATTCTGTTTCTGAAGATCCCCGTCATACGCCTCCTTCTGCGCCTCGCGGAGAGTTTCCTTTTTGATGCGGCTCGCGAACGCCAGCTCAGTAAGGTGCTCGGATACCTGGGACGTGTCTCCGCACAGCTGAACCGCGCTCTTAAGGCGGCTCTGCGCATCGTTCTCCTTCCTGATCTCTGCATCAAACCAGTCCTGGCAGGCAGTGAAGAACCTCCTGAAGCTGCGGGCAAAGCCCGAGTCCTGCTCCGGGACGTCGGTTTTCCTGAGGAGCTCCTCTATTGCGGCCCTGTCGCATGGAACATCTGTCTTTTGCGAGAAAGAAAGGACATCAACATAACGGATGCCTCTGACATCGAGGACAGAGCGGACCTTCTCCTTAATTGCGGCAAGCTCATTCTCCCCTGGTGCCAGGTCGGCCTTAGAAATGATGAAGAGCTTCGGGATCTTCCTGTCGAGGCGTGAGATGAATTCGAGCTCGTCCGCGGAAATCGTTCCGGCGTCAGCAGGAACGAGCCAGACAATGAAGCTGCTGCTGTTGAGCCGCGCGCGAAGGATGCGCTCACCGGCAATCTTCCGGAAGGTATCGCTCCCGGAAGCTGAACAGCCGGGCATGTCAAGAAAGGCGATGTTCCGGTACGGGAGCTCCGGTACTGCCGCTAAGATGCTCTTAACGAGCTGACACATGGCGACTTTCTCCCCGTCCATGTCAAGTCCGCTCTCAATCTGCCCTATGCCGTCAAACGGGAGCGGAACTCTGGCGCCGAATGCATTGATGGCGCCTGCCAGGTCCTTGTCTCCGTGGACAGCATAGACAGGCACGGAAGCTGGCGAACCGGAATTTTCCGGCAGCATGGCGCGGCCCATGAGGCTGTTCAGGAAGCAAGTCCTGCCGCTTGAGGGAACGCCGCCCAGAGCCACAGCCTTTTTGCCTCTGAGGCTGTCAAAGAGGATAAAGTCCCGGAACCTTTCCCAGGCATGATCAAAGTCCGAGAGGAGCCCAGGGAAGTCCGGCGGAGCGGCCTTCCTGAGCGCCTCCGGTATTTGCTCACGGACAATCCGGTCAAGGCGCGCGATGCCGTCCGGCAGCTGCCCGGCCGGAGCTGCCAGGCGGATAAGCAGGTCAAAAGCTTCATCCTTTTCCATGGAGAGTCCCACCATCTGATTCTATTCCGCTGCCAGGATAGCACCGCCTCCGGCAGCTTTCGCATGTGACAGAGCCTTACACAATCGGAGCAGATCCGCTGGTCTTGCAGCTGTCAGTCTTAACGTCCAGATATTTGGCTCCTCTGAAAAGCCTGCTGTAGTATGTGTCCTCATTGTCATTTGGATACGAGGCAAAGCATTTGGTGAACTCACATGCGGAGAGTTCAAAAACTCCGACAGACTTGAAGTTCCCGATAATCCCATCTGATGAGTCACTCTGGCTCTTCTTTGGCCGCGAGCAGTTAAGGAACCTGCAGTTCCTGACCGAGACGTGCTGGCAGTTCTCAATATCGAAGCATCCTTCCTGGAAATTCTCAAAGGTGCATTCGGAGATCTCAAACTCCTCGATATCCGAGAAGAGCATTGGCCCTTCCGTCCCGGAAAAATGCACGCCAAGAAGGGAGACGCGCTTTTTGTTCTGCACCTTCTTCAAAGCGGCCTGGCCGACTGCCGGCTGCCCTGCGGCTGCCTGGCTGCCTGAGTCAGGCTTTCCGGCAGAGGGCTGGGCCGCGGCACCCTGATCGGGGCTCTTCTGCGGCTTCATGGGGAAGCCGAGGATGTCCATGACCTCCTGCTCCTTTATGCCGCCCTCATTCGCGACCAAAATCTCATTTGGCGTGCGGACAGCGCATTCCCCGAGGGAAATGTAGCTGAGGAACGGCGTAAGGTCCGTTTCGGAGAAAGCTCCGACGAGCTTCGGCTGATCCTGCATCGATGCCTTAAGAAGGGAGAGCAGGTCATCCATCCGCCCTTTCGAGAGGTGCAGCAGCGCTGCCAGATCGAACACGTACTCTATTTTCCCGATATTGCTGCGGTCGTAGAGCTCAATCATGCGCAGCGCGTCGAGGAGGAAGAAGTCAACGAGCCCGGCGCCCTGCAGCGTAAGGAGCGCCTCATGCACCGCCTGCCCGCTGAGAACCAGAGCTTTCCTGAAGAAGCTCTCCATGTTGGGGAGGGGCCTCAGGGCCATGGCAATCCTGCCCGGATAGTCGATCTGGGCCTCCTCAATCCTCGGGGCTGCGTCATGCGCCGCAAAGGAGATCAGCGACTGGCAGACGCCTGACAGCCAGAAATGATCGCAGAGCTTCTGCGGGTTGACCACAACAGAGAGCAGCAGCGTAAGGTAGGCCTCGACCGCCCCCGCGTCCTTGCCGTCAAGCGGGTGGGGAGTTATGGGGTGATGCTCTGCCGAAATATAGCGGAGGACCGGCAGGTAGTCAGTCTCGGAGAAGGTTCTGACGAACTTCTCGTCATCCAGGAGCGAAGTCCTCAGAAGCGTGAGCAGATCCTCCATCCTGCCCTGCGAGACATTGAGCAGCACGGCAAGGTCCGACACGTACCCGATTTTCCCCTCGTTGCCGCGGTCATAGAGCTCGATTAGGCGGAGCGAGTCAAGGAGGAAGCTGTCAGCAAGGTGCTCATTCTCAAGCACGCAGAGGGCCTCGCCGACTGACTTCTCGTCAAGGATCTGTGACTTCCTGAGGAGGAGCTCCATGTCAGGCTGAGGCTGCAGCGCCGCGGCAATCCTGCAGGGATAGACCACAGGGCTCACCTTCAGATCTGACGGGGTGCTGTATGACGCTACCGAGAGCAGGAGCGTAAGGTAGGCCTCTGCCGCAGCGGCGCTCCTTACCGAGAGCGGATGCGGCTTCACAGGATGGCGCTCGGCCTCATGCATAAGGGCGGTGAGATCCTCTGCCTTATCCCTCTCCCTCTCCTTCTCCTCACTGGCGCGGATAACTTCAGAAATATCGCCCTGCATGCCTTCCGCGAGCGCCTGAAGATTCCTGATGCCTTCCTTCAGCTCTTCGAGTGTCTTCATTCCCTGTGCTCCTGCCATCACATTCCTTTTCTGAGAAGCCCGCAGAGCACGCGCCTGTGCTCGCGGTCTCCTGCAAATTCCTGCCCTTCCGGCTCAATTTTCCCGAGCGCTCCGCTGAGCTTCTCAAGCATCGCCCTGCAGGCCGCCTGATCCTGCTTCTGCGCCATTGACCTAACTGCCGCTGCGGCGCTGTCCCCAGAGCAGCCTGAGAGCGCCGCGTCAGGCAGCTCATGCTGCCCGGCCGCTGTTCCCTGACCATAGGCGGCTTCAAATTTCCGGTGAAGGCTTTCGAGGGGATCACGTATTTCTGAGGCGGCGAGCTGCCCGGCCATAAGATCACAGAGCATCTTCCGCTGCCCGCCATCCGGAGAGCCTCTGCGCACTTCAGGCATCTCATCCATGAAGCTCATGACAGAGTCAAGGAGCGGCGACCCGTCAGGAAAACCCTGTTTCCGGAGCAGCGCCCTGACTGCGGCGCCGGCGGCCTTGCTCTCCACGGGGAGGGCCGCGCTCACCGAAGGCTCACTGATGCGGACGCCATATCTGCCGGCCGCTGACTGAAGCTCAGTGAAAAATTTCCTGTGTATTTGCCTGAGGCTCTCCCGGGCGCAGGCAAGACGCCCAATTCTGCGGCGTGACTTTTCTGCAAGCTCAGTGATGAAGCCTGGCTCCGGCATGCCGCCTTGCGAAAGCTCATTTCTGATGCGCTCAAGCGCGGCTTTTTCCCGGCGGAGCCCGTCATCGCAGCTCCGCACACAGGACGCAAAAACCTGAGAGAGCGAGCGGGCAAAGCCGTCCTGCTCACCGCCCTGATCATCGAGCTTTCTGAGGCACTCCTCAATGGCGGCAGAGTCAGGATCCGCGTCCTTCGCCCCTGACGGCGCGAATATGCCGGCACAGGCAATTCCCTTCCCTGACAGCTCTGAGGAGAGCCGCTCCTTCGCAGCAGAAAGATCCTTTCCTCCGGCGTCCGTGTCTCCCCCGGAGATGACAAAGATCTTCGGCACATCGCGGTCAAGCCCCCTGAGGAAAGAGAGCTCGTCAGCGGGCACCATGCCGGGATCCGCCGTGACAAACCAGACTATGAGGCTGCAGCATTCAGGCCGTGCCCGCGCGGCAGCCATTTCTGAGGAGCGCTGCAGCGCAGAGCCTTCCGTCTTCGGTAAGTCAGGGATGTCAAGGAAAGAAAGATGTTCAAAGGGAAGCGCAGGCGATGTTACGGAGATGAGCCTCACGAGCCTATCCGGCTTAAGAGCGCACTCCTCACCGAAGCCGCCTGCTAGCTGCCTTGCCTCATCAGGCGAAAGGACAAGCCCCGCGCCGAACATATTGACCGTGGAGGCTGAGTTCTCTTTCCCCTGTGAGAGAGCGAATGGCACTCCGCACGGTGCATCAGCCGGCCATGGCGCAATGTCCCGCCCTGCGAGCATCCCGAGGAAGCTCCGCCTGCCAGCCTGAAGGCCGCCCATGGCGACAGCCTTTTTCCCGGAGATGCTCCCGCAGGCCGCAAGGTCCCGGAAGAGGCTGAAGGCCTGACTGAAAGAGGCGAGGAGCTCCCCGAAATCCTCAGGGAGCTCCTTTCCCAGGACCTCAGGGATTTCCTCCCCGGGGATCCTCCCGATCCTGGAAAGATCAGCGTCTTGCTGCGCCTTCCCCGGCGCGGCGAGCAGGCGCATGAGCAGGTCACCGGTTTTTTCCTTTTCCATCCTGGGCGCCTCTCCCTCACACACTCTGTCAGTCAGCGTCACCCATGATGCGGCGCACCTCATCAAGATCCTTCTTCATGGCATCGATGCTCTCTGCCCTGTTGGCCTTCTCGTTCGCGTTCTTCAGCCTGAGGTCGGAAAGCGCCTTCTCCTCCGCGTCGACCTGGGCCTGCGCTTCCTTCCCGACCTCCTCGTTGATCTCGGAAAGCTGGCTGTTCAGGGCATCGCGGACGCTTGATGAGGCCTGCTCAAGGACCCTGGGTATCACCTCGTTCCTGATTTTTGCCTCCGCGAGGCGCTTCTTCTCGTCCTGGTGCTTCTTCATTAATAAGCCATCGAGCAGCGAGGTCAGTGCGAGTACCACAACTGCCCCAACCGCTCCGGACAGTGCGAAGCCTAATGTGCTGAGGATGGCAGGAAGCGCCTTCTTGATGACCTCCTTCGTCATATTGTCCATCCGCACCAGATCCTCAGGGAGTGATACGTCAGTGTTGATGTTTAACGTGACATTGATGAGGCCGGCGATGCGCTCGCGGTACTTCTTGACACGCGGCGCGAAATCATTTTTGATTGACGACATGACAGTCTCGCGGACCAGCATGCTGACCCTGTCCCTTATGTCAATGTGGTTTGCAAGCATATCAGCAAGCGATGGAGCGGCATTGCCGAGCGCGGACTGCAGCCTGCTGCGGGCAACAGCAATGCACTCGTCCACCTCCGAACTGAATGATGATCCGGCATCATGGAGCTTTCCCTTAAGGCTCTCAATCTTTCTCTTTGCCTCCTCGATTTTCCCGGAGAGCTCATCCGGCGTCAGGTCAGCGCGCTTTATCGCGGTCTCGAGGTAGAGCGCCAGGTCGCTCCCGTGCTGCTGCAGGCGGGACTTCGCGTCATTCCGGAAAATGTTCTGGCTGTCGGCCTCAATCCTGCGCAGATCGTCCTGAAGCGGCTCAATGATCTGCTCATGCCCCTTGGCGTTCGTTACGCCGACCGGAACGTCAGCAAGCCCGAGGTACTTCGCAGCGTCCGCCCGGATCCGCTCAACGCAGATCCTGAGCTCATCCTCCGTTACCGCCCTGCTTTTCGAGATGAGGAGGAAGACCGGCATCCCGTGGAGGTGGAGCTCCTTAAGGAACCCTGCCATGTCAGAGGAAATGGTCGACGACCTTGCCGAGAAGAGCAGGATATACGCCTCTGCGTCAGGCAGGTACTCATCGATTGCGCGGCTGTGGAGCTCAATCCCGGAGTTGAAGCCCGGCATGTCGACGAGCTTCACGCTGCTGATTTCCCGGAGGAAGGCGTTGTTGAGGTAAAGCTGCACCTTCTTCACTTTGTCAACCGAGAACTCCCTCTTCTGGAATTCATCAACGGAGATGGTCTCCGTACCGCCATTGCTCCCGAAGACGACCGCATGCTCGTCGCTGCTGTAGCAGATCTCGGTCGGCACGGCAGTCTCCGGCGTGATGTTTACGCTGAGCACGCTGCGCCCCAGGAGAGCGTTCACGAGCGAGCTCTTCCCGGTGCTGAACTCGCCGATAAGCGGCGCCACCACCTGGAAGTGATCCATTCTGGAGATGTATTTAGAAAGCGCGTCTCCCGGGAGCCCGTACTTCTGCCTAAGCTCCAGGAGGCGCGATGCCCTCTTCTGATAGCGCTCAAATGTTGCGGTGTGTTCCATAGCGTATGTCCCCGTCGTAAGGCCTGAGCAGGGGCATCCGCATCAGGCGCTGATGCCCGCTCTCTTTATGAGACATAATAAGTTCATTATGAATCTTTGTAAAGGATGGAATGCGATCTCTGAGGCAAACTGTGAGGCTACTTACAGTCTTGCTGCCTCTGCGCGCCCAGCCGCAGGATTGAGGAGACTCCGCGGCTGGATTGTGGATGAGCCGCGGCCGGGGAGAGGCGCTACCAGCTGTCGGTAACCGACAGCTCATAGAGCTCGTCAGCCCTCGCGAAATTCCTCCTGACGAAGAAGACATCCCCCATCGCGTGGAGGTATGAGCGGTTTCCGCCGAGGACAAAGTCAGCCAGCGCCGGCGCTGAGCCTGCCGCACCGGCGCCAATCCCGGCAATGCCGTACAGATCCGCAAGGTACTGAACGGAGTCCTCTGAAGGCGTTCCGCACAGGTACGTCATCATGCTGTCAAGCAGGAACGCCTCGGAGAGCCCGACGCCCGCTATTCTCCTCAGCGTATCCTCAATGCGCTGCGCGTCCGCCTTCTCTGCTCCAGGAAGAAGATCATGCACGTCGCCCCGGAAGCCTGCGCTCCCTGCTATGCGGTAGAGGACAATCCAGGAGTCTGCACTGATTTTGCCCTGCTTCAGGGGAATGGTGAGGAGCAGCGTCAGGTAGTCTGCCTGACTGCTGCTTCTCGAGAGCTGATGACCGATGTAGAGCTTCTTTTCTCCCTGCTCACGGAGCCAGGCAAAATCAGCTCCGCCAGGGCTCTGCCCCTTCTGCGGCCCGGCGAGCGGCCGCCTCCTCCCGCCGAGGCTGCTGATCCCCCGCCTCAGCGCGCCAAGGATAACCGAGCTCCTCCTGTTTCCGGAGACCCTCTCGGGAAGAAGCTCGATCCTCTCAGGCCCGGGCAGGTCCACGCCGGCCTCGTCGCCGATGCGCTTAAGCTCCGTAAAGAACGCCTGCTTCACAGCATCGAGGCGGCTCAGAGCCTCCTCACAGGACCTGATCTCCTGCTTGGTCTCCCGTGCGTTCTCCTTGAGGCACTGCAGCGCCCCGGAGCCGTCATCGGCTAGTGTGAGCGGGGCGTTCAGGCTGCTGAGCCGCTTTTTCTGCTCAGTTATCCCACTTTCATAGAAAGCCCTGCAGGAGCGGAATATCTTCCTGAACCTGACGGCAAAGCCGGGAGACTCCTTCGGGAGGTCCATCGACTCGATGTATGATCTGATTTTCTCCAGATCGCTTGGTGCGCTGCGCCTTTTGGAGAAGACGAAGATGTTTTCGCAGGTGATCCCGTTCTGATCGAGCGCGCTCTGCACGGCGTCCGCCACTCCGCTGAGCTCGTTTCCGTCAAGGGGCTTGTCCGCCTTGCTGATGACGACCGACTTCGGGATGTCAGGAGGGAGGAGGCTCAGGAACTCTATGTCATCCTGCGGCAGCGTTCCTTTGTCAGCGGAGACAAACCAGAGGACGGCATCGCTGCCGCTGAGCTGCTTCAGGGCGATGTCCCTGTCGTCAAACGACGCCTGGCCTGAGCTCCCGGCATTGTCGTATCCCGGGGTGTCGAGGAGCGCGATATGGGAGAAAGGCTGCCGGGGCGTTGAGATGAAGAGGCATCTCAGGATGCGTCCAAGCGGCGCCTCGCCCGTGCCGTCCACCGCATGGGCAAGAACGCCGACATCCTCAAGGGAGAGGCTGATCCTCTCTCTGAAGAGGTTGAGGCCGGAGGCCTTTTCCTCCGTGCCGCTGATGAGGTAGGCGGGAACCGCGGTCGTCGGCAGCGTGTCTATCGGAAGCAGGCTCTCACCGCCCAGGAAGGAGTTCAGGAACGAGGACTTGCCGCTGCTGAATCCTCCTCCTATCGCAACGACGCGCTTTCCGAGTATGGGGCCCATCAGGAGGAAGCTCCTGAACTCCCGCAGAGCCTTCTGCTCATCTGCCCAGAGCCCGGGGAAGCCATCCGGCACGGGAGCTCTGAGCGCTGCCGGCAGATCCCTGTCAATAATGGCCTTCAGCCTGTCAGGAGACGGACCTGACCTGCCGCCTTCCGAGAGAAGCTGCCCGAGGAGCGCTAGCTGCCTCTCCGGCGGGATGCTCTGCACTCTGCCGCCCATCATTCCTCCATCTACGGAACCAGCTCCCTGCCGGGATGCTACTCATCAAGCGGCCTGACGACGACCGGCTTCTTTTTCCCTTTGTCCGGTGCATCACTCTCAGGCTTTCCGCCGTTTTCCTTTTTAAGGCTCTCGTTTATTATATTGGAAAAGGCATTGATGACATTCTTCAGCTTCTCTGTGGTTACAGGCTTTCCGACAATGTCAGTCATCCCCGCCTCGCGGCACTTGGTCCTCTCCTCCTCGGTAACGTTGGCGGTAAGCGCTAGGATCACGAGGTTCGGGTGGTACTTGAGAATGAGCCTTGAGGCCTCAAAGCCATCCATGAGCGGCATCTGCAGATCCATGAACACCAGCTCCGGGCGGACCTCCTCCACGAGCCTTACCGCCTCCTGCCCGTCCGCGGCAACCGTTACCTTGTGGCCGAGCTTCTCGAGCATCGTCCGGAGGATGAAGCGGTTGATCTGGCTGTCCTCCGCGAGAAGGATATTGAAATTACGCTTGAGCGCGCTGTCTCCCGCTACTATCGCCTCCTTTCCGACCGGGTGCTCTATGGGCTTGTGGTAGGGGACAATGAACCAGAAGCGGCTCCCGTGCCCCTCCTCGCTTGTAACTCCTATGTTGCCGCCCATCAGCTCGACTATCCTCTTGGAGATGGCAAGCCCCAGCCCGGTGCCGCCGAACCTCCTCGATACCGAGGAGTCCGACTGCCTGAATGGAACGAAGAGGTGCCGGAGCGACTCAGCGCTTATCCCGATGCCGGTGTCGATTACCTCGAAGTAGAGCCGGTGGCTCTTTATCCAGCTCGCGTGCAGCGTGATGGTGCCCGACGGCGTGAACTTCAGCGCGTTGCCCAGGAGGTTGAAGAAGATCTGCGCCATGCGGGCCTGATCCCCGACCATCATCTTGGGGAAGCTCTCCTCGACCTGGAGAATGAACTTGACCGGGCGCCCGCGGGCCTTCTCCTGCATCTGCACGATGACGGTGTCCATGAGGTACCTGATGGAGAACGGCTTCTTCTCGAAGCTTACCTGGTCGGAGCGCATCCTCGAGAAGTCGAGGACGTCGTTTATGAGGGTCTGCAGGACCTTGGCGGAGTCGGTAATGTGCCTGATTAGCCCGTCCTGCTGCTCGCTGGTCTCGGTCTGGGAAAGGAGATCGAGCATGCCGAGGATTGCCTGCATCGGGGTCTTGATCTCGTGGCTCATGATCGCGAGGAAGTCGGACTTTATCCGGTTCGCCTTGGTCTCGGCATCGACAACGGCCTTCATGCGCCTCTGGTACTCAACCTCGCCCGTGACGTCGGTCGCCGTGCCGTGATAGCCGCCGAACGAGCCGTCCGCGGCGCTGTAGGGCATGCCGCTCAGGCTGAAGCTCCGGCGGAGCCCCTCGTACTGGAACTCAAAGACCTCGTTCCTGAAGGGCTCATGGCGCTCCATCCGGTCAACGAGCTCGTTGTAGTGCTGCGGGTGCTCCCTCTCCCGCACTGAGAAGAGCGACTCCAGGGTCTTTCCGGCGGAATGGGCGAAGAAGCGCATCGCGTCGCTGTTGTCCGGCGAGCTCGGCACGTCGCTGAGATCCAGGAGCTTAAGATCCGGGCCGAGCCTCCAGAAAGCGTCTGAGGAGATGCTGGCGTAGTCATAGATGGTCTGCCTCGAGCGCTCGAGCTCCGCGGTCTTGGCCCGCACCAGCTCCTCCATATGGTTGCGGTAGTCCATGCTGGAGAGCGCGTACTCGATGAATGGCTTGTAGGATACGAGGCGCTTCCTCTCGCCGAAGCAGAGCGTGAGCGGGCGCGAGCTCATCAGGATGAAGACACGCTTTCTGCCGTTGCTCTCGACATCCATCAGCACCGAGCTCCGGAGGGCTCCGAGATCATCGCTTCCGAGCGACTCAAATCCCTTGATGAGCCATGGCCGGCAGATCTCCGCCGACTTTCCGGCAATAACGCGCCTCACTAGCGGGCAGTCAGGAATGGCCTTCGGGGCCCCCTGCTTTTCCGCGATGAATAGGGAGAGCGCGCCGTCCTGGGCGATGTTGTAGAAGGCCGCGTTCTCAAAATCCATGATCCGGCGCAGGATGGCGACGATGGTCAGGAACTGCTCCTCAGGAGTCTGGGCGCGCTTGTGCTCGGCGAGACCGCTGAGGAAGATCAGCATCTCGTCGCGGCGCTTCGACTCGCGGTCGCGGCTGAACGTCAGCTGAAGCCTGGCCTTCTGAAGCTCATAGTCGGCTCTTGACAGTTTTGGCATTGTGACCTGTTTCCTCCGGCATCACAAACCACTGGGAATCATCGCGCCTGACACTGTCAGATCGCGTCGTAGAAATGCATCCCGCAGACCATCAGGTACCCGTTCTGGTTCCTGCTGTCCCCGACCCTGCCCTGCTCGCCGTCAGAGAACAATCCGGCATAGGCGCCGCGGGACTGTATGCTCCTGACCGACTCGGCGAGCCGGTCTGCCTCCGCCCCTGTGATGTTCCTGCCGTAGCTGGCGCAGACAGCGTACATCGAGCCGTAATACCGTACATCGCGGTAGTAGAGCATGCTGCTCCGGTCGCATGAAAAACAGCCGGCAACGGCATCCTTGGAGGCATCGGACATGACGGTGACCGCCTCGAACGATGGTATGTCAGCAAGGAGCGTCATGGAGCCGTCTGTCCCGACCCGGTCGCAGATAGCCGCCTTGTAGAAGGCCTGCGCCCCGAACGATCCGGACATGAAGCCTATAGGGTGCAGCACCGACTGCCGCTGCAGCGCAGCCGGGGAAAGGCGCTCCTGCCTCCCGACATAGCCGAGGCTCCTGAGCCAGTCGGCATACTGCTCGGCTGCCGGACGGTAATTTATCTCGTAGACGACATTGCCGGAGTTCCTCGTGATCCTCCCCACGAAGTTTGACGGAGCGAACGCGCTGCGGCAGCAGGTCGTTATCCTGCATGATGGAAAGAAAACTGTAACAGCAAGGAACCTGGTGCCGCAGACCATGCCGCCGGGAGCAGAGGCGGATCTGCTTTCAGGATCAGCCCCCAGGCCGTTCAGAGTCCCCGGGGTTCCTCCGCAGATCTGCACCGACTGCCCCATCATCGACTCGATGACGCCTATTACCCGGTTCTCGTCACCCGCCGACGCCGAGATCCACACGGCGTCAGGCGCCTCGCCGTTGCGTCCGGCGCGCGTTATCGCCTGCTCGATGATCGCCTCTATCTCGGCATCCGAGCTCACGTCCCCGAAATACCCGCAGGCGGACCCGAACGAGCCCTCGCCGTCATAGAGCGCCAGCATGGCAACGGACCGGTCTGTGTCAAAGGAGCCGCTCTGGTCAGAGAGCACTCCGCTGTATGACGATGCGGCGATGAAGGACGTGTCAGGAAACGAGCGGCTCAGGCAGTCGCTGATTTCCGCCGGATCAAGGCGGCTGTCATAGCTGACAAAGATGTGGCCGGGATTCTCTCCGGAGACGGAGCGGAGCTTCCTCGCAGCCTCCTCCGCCGCGCTCCCGGAGCCATCCCCCCGCGCCATGACAGAGCTTATTCTCATTTGAGGCTGACCCCGCTTACCGCAGCGATGCTCTCTTTAAGCGTTCCGAGCAGGCTGTCAAGCTTCCCGCCGATGGCGGCGCGGTCAGGCTCTGCGGCCCTGCAGAGCTTCTCGAACGCAATGGCCTCATCGCGGCACCTCATGGCTCCGTAGGTAGCGCAGACCGACTTCAGCGTATGCGCCTCCATGGCAAGCCCGCTCCAGTCCCCCGCGTCATAGAGCTTCCGGAACTGGCTGAGCTTCTGGGTCGAGTCATCCACAAAAACGCTGATGAGCTGCGGAAGAACCTCGAAGCCCACATCTCCTGCCATCTGCGTCAGGACTTTCGTATCAAGCAATTCAGTCATATTCCACCGTAATTTAATATGCCGGCTCTGCCGGTCTGTAATTCTCTTATTGAAAGGCCGCCGGAAGGACACTCCGGAGGCACGCGTATTCTATTCGGGAGCGCCGCTATCTGCAACCTCGGCAGGCTTTCCCTGGGCCTCGTCGCGCCAGGCCTTGAGCTTTCGATGAATGGTTGACTGGTTGACGCCCAGCATCTTGGCGGCCTTCGAGATGTTGCCCTCGCAGCTGTCGATGGTCTTCTCGATGGCGTCGCGCTCTATTTCGGCAAGAGTCTTCCCAGCGTACGGATTGCCGACGGATATGACCGCCCTCTGCGGCAGGTCGCAGGAGGTCTCGTTACCGCCCTTGAGCACCTCCTTCCGGATTGACTCAGGGAACATCTCGTCCGTAACCTCGTCGCCGTCATTGAGGACTACGATCTGGTGGATGACATTCTGCAGCTCCCTGACATTTCCCGGCCAGTCATAGGCCATCAGCAGCTGCCTTGCGGAGATGGAGAACCTGGTGAAGCCCTTGTTCTCCTCCTGCGAGAAGTTCTTGAGGAACCTGGTGGCGATGCGCTCGACGTCATCATCGCGGTCCCTGAGCGGCGGAAGCTTTATGGGGATCACGTAAAGCCTGTAGTAGAGATCCTCCCGGAAATGGTGCGCCCTGACCTCGAGCTTCGGGTCCTTGTTGGTGGCGCACACGATGCGGGTGCTCACGGTCTCGAGCTTGGAGGAGCCGACCCGGTAGAACTTTCCGGTCTGGATGAAGCGCAGGAGCTTGCTCTGGAGCTGCGGATCGAGCTCGCAGATCTCGTCAAGGAAGAGCGTGCCGCCGTCCGCGCGCTGCACTGCGCCGATCTTGTCGCTCACCGCTCCGGTGAAGGCGCCCTTCACATGGCCGAAGAGCTCGCTTTCCATCAGGTCGCGGGGAATGGCCGCGCAGTTGATCGGGACAAATGCCCCGTTCTTCTGCTTGCTGAGCTTGTGGATGGCCTCGGCGCAGACCTCCTTGCCGGTGCCGCTCTCTCCGGTGATGAAGACGGTTGCCGAGCTCGGCGCCGCGCGCTCTATGGTGCTGTAGACGCTCTTCATCGCGGGGGACGACCCGATGAAGCCCAGGAACACGTCCTGGGTGGTCTGGAACTCGCTGACCATCTGCTTGAGCTTCAGGTGCTGCGTCGTGTTGCGGAGGGTAACGCGGAGGCGCGCGGAGTCAATAGGCTTCACGATGAAGTCGAAGGCCCCGAGCCTCATCGCCTCGACCGCGTCATCGACTGATCCGGAGCCGGTCAGCATGATTACCCTAGCGTCGAGATTCTGCTTCTTCACGTAGTTCAGAACCTCGAAGCCGGAGATGTCCGGGAGATACAGATCGAGGAAAATCACATCAGGACGGTGGGAGGAGATGAAGTCGATGGCATCCCTCCCGCTGCTGACAGAATATACGTTGACGTTCTCATCCTTGAGGTAAGTCGAGTAAAGGATTCTCAGAGGCGCAGAGTCGTCAACTATGAGAACCGTCGGGATAAAGCTGTCCATTTTTTGTAATCAGTCAGGCCCAGTTGTCTATATTTATATTTATTGCCTCTACGCCGAACTCTCGCGCGAGAAGCTCCCCGAGGGCCTTTACCCCGAGAGTTTCCGTCGCGTGATGTCCCGCTGCAAGGAAATTTATGCCTAGCTCGCGCGCCTCGTGCACCGTCTGCTCCGAGACCTCGCCTGTTATAAAGGCGTCGGCCCCCTTCTGCGCTGCCTCTGCCAGGAACTCCTGGCCGGCTCCCGAGCATAAACCTACACGCGTGATCGTATCACATCCGCCGCGCTCCAAACGTGGCTTATATCCCAAAACATCATAAATGCGCGCCGCGAGCGCATCGAGGCTGCAGGGCTCCCTGAGGTTCCCTACAGGAGCGATTACCCTGCCGTGAAGCACCGCGCCGTCATCCGGCACCATGCCGATGGCGGCGGCCAGGCAGGCGTTGTTGCCGATCTTGGGATGCATGTCAAGGGGGAGGTGGTAGGCGATGAGGCTCATGTCAGAGCTGATGAGCGCGCCGACTCTCCTCCTCTTCATTGAGACCAGGCGCATGTCATCGCCCTTCCAAAAGATGCCGTGGTGGACAAGCAGCGCGTCTGCGCCCAGCTCCGCCGCCCGGTCGATGAGGAGCTGGCAGGCGGTGACGCCGGTTACGATTTTCCGGATCTCCTTCCTGCCCTCGACCTGCAGGCCGTTCGGGCAGTAGTCGTCAATCGAAGGAGCGTCGAGATAGTCGTCAAGAAACTTCAGAATATCAGTGCAGGCAGCCATGAAAATCCTCCCTGAGGCAAACTGTTGCCGCCAGCCGCAGGAAAGCTCTCAGTTGCTTTCCCCGGGGACGACCCTGAACAGAACCCTCCCATCCCTGGTAATGGGCTCCATGCGTGCATTCGGATATCCGTTTGACCTGAGCGAGTCGCGGTACTTCACCGCGTTGAGCCTCGAGGCGAAGGCCTTCTGTTCGGCAGCGGCCTTCGCGGGCTGTGCCTTCTTCCGCTCCTCCGCGGCACTGGCGGCAGCCGTCTTACTGCGCTCCTCGGCGGCCTTCTTCTCCGCGGCCCGCTTCTCCTCAGCCGCCTTCCTTGCCGCGGCTATGCGCTCGCGCTCGCTGGCCTTCTTCTCCTCCGCGGCCCGCTTCTCGGCGGCTTTCTTTTCCTCTACCGACTGCCTGGCCGCCTTCTGCCGCTCCGCGAGCTTCCTGGCCTCTGCCGCCTTCCTCTCGTCAGCCTCCTTCCGGGCCCTCGCGTCAGCGGCAGCCTTCTTCTCCGCCTCGGCCTTCCTCGCGGCCTCAGCCTGGCGCCTTGCCTGCTGGGCCTTCTCCTCCTCGGCCTGCTGCTTCTGTATGGTCCTGAGCTCCTCGTCGCTCGGCATTACCGGCTCGTCAGGATCGCCCTCCGGCGTCACCGCCGCCTTCCTGCCCTTCTCTCCGTCATCAGCACTGGCCTTCTTCCCGTCAGGCTCCCTGACGTCAATCTGCTCCTGATCCGGAGCCTCAGGCAGGGCGTCGCCGGCCTTTCCCCTCTGCCCCTGCAGCCTCACCGTGGAGCGGTCAGCGAAGGTCTTTCTCTTGTCAGTGGTCTGGGAGATGGATATGCCGAGGTTGTTGGCCGTCTCGCTGGGCGAGCGTCCGCTCGTAAGGTACGGGAGGCAGGCCGCGGTAACGCCCAGCAGGACCGAGATGCCGACAATTCTCCTGACGAGGGGTGAAATCAACGCTTGCTCTCCTCAGACTCAAGGAACTCCCTGACTGCGGCTACAGTGAGGAAAGAGCCGAACACCACCAGGAGATCGCTCTCCCCCTGCGCAGCCCTTGCCGCGCACCAGGCCGTGGCCGGGTCGCGGAACAGATGGGTCTCGGAGCTCTCCGGGAGCTCAGGCGCGAGGTCAGAGGCCTTGGCCGCGCGGGGGCCTGTCAGATCGGCAAGGTACCAGACGTCGATGAGATCATCCATCTCGCGGAGGACCGTGCCGTAGTCCTTGTCGTGCAGCATGCCGCATACGGCAAGCACGCGCGTGAAATGCTCCCTTGCGGAGAGCTTCTCGAGATGCTTCCTGAGGCGCATGACCGCGGGCGGGTTGTGGGACACGTCAAAGATGATCCTGGGCTTTTCTGAGTAGACCTCGAGCCTTCCGGGGAGCCTTACGCTTCTGCAGGCTTCAGCGGCCGCGTCGCGGGTAACCCTGATGCCCATGGCGGAAAGGCAGGCGAGCGCGCCTGCCGCGTTCATATATGGGAACGACGGGAGCGGGAGATCCTCGAAATCGGTGTCCTCCATGCGGAAGAACCAGGTGCCCTCATCGGATCCGCCGCCAGCAGCGTCAAGGAGCTGCTCGGTAACGTCAGGATCGCCGCCTGAGCTGCCGCACCTGAAGTTCCGCCCGGCGACAAGGAGCTTTGCACCTATTACAGCTGAGTTCTCCAGGAGCGTTTTCGGAGGGTTCTCCTGGCTGCATACCGCAGGGTGGTTCTTCCGGTAGATGCAGGACTTCTCGTAGGCAATGTCCTCTACCGTATTCCCGAGGATCCCGGTGTGGTCAAGCCCTATGCTGACGACTATCCCGGCGTCGCTGTCAACGGCGTTGGTCGCGTCAAGCCTTCCGCCGAGCCCGATCTCGAGGATTACGAAGTCCGGCGCGTCGTTCTTGAAAATAAGGAGCGCGGCGAGGGTCGTGAACTCGAAGAAGGTGAGCGCAACGCCCGCCTTCCTCATTGCCTCGTCGGTCTTCTCGAACGCGTCGGTGAGAACGTCGTCCGCCACCTCATGCCCGCGGATGAGGATGCGCTCGTTGAACCTCAGGAGGTGCGGAGAGTTGTAGATGTCGACCGTGTAGCCGAGCCTCTCAAGCACGGCTCCGAGGTACCAGGTGGTGGATCCCTTGCCGTTGGTCCCGGTTACGGTTATGACCCTTGAGGGGAGCTTCAGGACATCAAGAATGGCGCCTGCGCTCTTCACGCGCGAGAGTCCCAGATCCATCGCCTTGTCGCTTATGCTGCCGATGTAGGTCAGCCAGCCGTTGAGACTGCGTTTCATCCTGCTCACCGCCTTCGGGATCAGGCCTTCTGCTGCTGCACTTCGGCATGGAGCAGCATGGCCATAATGGAGGCGAGGCGGTCGCGCATCTCGCGGCGGTCAATGATGATGTCAACCTGGCCCTTGTCGCGGAGGAATTCGGAGCGCTGGAAGCCCTGGGGGAGCTTCTCGCGGACGGTCTGCTCGATTACGCGAGGGCCGGCGAAGCCGATGAGCGCCTGGGGCTCGGCGACGTTGATGTCTCCCAGCATGGCAAGCGAGGCGGAGACCCCGCCCATGGTGGGGTTGGTCATTACAGAGATGAAGGGAAGCCCCTCCTGTCTCAGGTGGTCAAGCGCGGCGCTGGTCTTCGCCATCTGCATGAGGGAGAACAGCGACTCCTGCATTCTTGCACCGCCCGAGGTGGAGAAGCAGATGAGCCCGCGCCGGTCGCGGACGGCCTCGTCAACGGCGGCAACGAACCTCGCGCCTACGACGGAGCCCATCGAGCCACCCATGAACTTGAAGTCAAAGGCAGCGCAGACGACCGGGACGCCCTTAAGGAGCCCCTTCATGACCACGAGCGCGTCCTTCTCGCCGGTGTTCTTCTGCGCGTCGGCAAGACGGTCGCGGTAGCGCTTGGAGTCCCTGAACTTCAGCATGTCAACGGGATGGTAGCCGGCGGCAATCTCAGTCATGGATCCGGCGTCCATGAAGCGCATCAGGCGCTCGCGGGCACTGAGCCTCATATGGTAGCCGCATTTCGGGCAGACATTGAGGTTGCGTTCAAGTTCGGCCCGGTAAAGCACCTGATCGCACTTCTCGCACTTGGTCCAGACGCCTTCAGGAATATTGTGCTTGCTTCCTGTGTTTTCGTTTTTAGCCAGAATCTTGTCTAACCAGCTCATTTGCCACCTCGAACTAAAACTTGCCCGATTATATCACACGGCATAAGGCCAAAATCGTGAGATTGATCCTTGATTCAGCGCCGTCCGCGCTCTGTCTGGCACCTCGCATAACGCGCCTGTTCTTTTGGGTAAAATACGTGGATCAGGCGTTTGTGCGAGGCATCAAATGAAAATCTGCGTGCTTTTCCCGGGAATAGGCTACACCAACGACAGGCCTCTTCTCTATTACTCCGGCAAGATCGCGTCATCCCTTGGCTACACGGTAATCCGCTCGGACTACACCGGCTTCCCCAAAGACGTGAAGAGCTCCCTCAAAAGCGTGGAGGCCGCCTATGACATCGCGCTCTCCCAGGCCGAGGAGATCCTTAAGGGCACGGACTTCAAAGGAGCCGAGGACATCCTCTTCATCTCGAAAAGCATCGGGACCGTCGTCGCCGCAGGCTACGCCGAAAAGCACGGCCTCATGACGAGGAACGTCTACTACACTCCGGTCGCGGCGACCTTCAGGTTCCATTTAAACCCCGGCATCGCCTTCACCGGAACGGCCGACCGCTGGGTGACGCTCCGCGAGGTGACGGAAGGCTGCGATAAGGCGGGCATCCCCCTCTGCGTAACCGAGAACGCGAACCACTCCCTTGAGACCGGAAGCGTCCTGCAGGATATTGAGATCCTCTCCGGGATCATGGAGAAGACCTCGGAGTACCTGAAAGGGCCCTCAGGAATTTAAGGCGGGGCAGCCATGGAAGAGACAGAGAGCGCCCGCAGCGTCCCCTCAGGTGCCGGCATGCCGCCCAGGAGGAGGGCGAGGTCGGCGAGGAACAAGACCATCGACCTCTCCATTGAGGACGGCCAGCAGTACCTTGCGAGGTGCCTGACACTAAGCGGCAGCGCGGCGCTTCCTGACGTCATCGACCGGACCATCAGCGGCGACTGCCTTGAGGTGATGCCGCTCCTTCCCAGGGGCTCTGTAGATCTGCTCATCTGCGATCCGCCCTACAACCAGTCCCGATCGTTCGCGGGCAAAAGGTTCAGCAGCAAATCCCACAGCGGCTATGCCGAATACACCGAGAAATGGCTCTGCGCCGCCCTCCCCCTCCTCAAGAGGACCGGGAGCGTCTACGTCTGCTGCGACTGGAAGTCCGGCATTGACATCGTGCCGGTCCTCGAGAGGCACCTTACCATACGCAACAGGATTACCTGGCAGAGGGAGAAGGGGCGCGGCGCCATGAGGAACTGGAAGAGCGGAATGGAGGACATCTGGTTCGCCACGCTCTCCGACAGCTATACCTTCAACGTTGACGCGGTGAAGGTAAGGAGGCGCGTCCTGGCCCCCTACCGGGAAAACGGGCAGCCCAAGGACTGGGAGGAGACAGAGGAGGGAAGGTTCAGGAACACCTTCCCCTCGAACTTCTGGAGCGACATCTCGGTTCCCTACTGGTCAATGCCGGAGAACACCGCCCATCCGACGCAGAAGCCGGAAAAGCTCCTCGCTAAGCTGATTCTCGCGAGCTCCAATCCGGGCGATCTGGTGCTTGATCCCTTCCTGGGCTCAGGCTCAACCTCAGTAACCGCAAAGAAGCTCGGCCGCCACTTCATCGGCATCGAGGAGAGCGCGCAGTACTGCGTCTGGGCCGAGAAGAGGCTCGAGATGGCGGAGAGCGACAGATCCATCCAGGGCTACCGGGACGGCGTGTTCTGGGATCGGAACACCTCGCACGAGCAGCTCACAGCAGGGAAAAATGCGGGCAGCGGAGAGCCTCCTGAGGCCTGACAGGGGAAAAGGACCTTTATGAATCTCTACATAGCGGAAAAGCCCTCGCAGGGGCGCGATCTCGCGCGGAACCTGGGCTGCAGGAAGCACGCTGACGGAGCGCTCACCGACGGAGGCGAGAACGTCGTCACCTGGTGCATGGGGCACCTCCTCGAGCTCGCCATGCCCGATGACTACAGCCCGGATCTCAGGCGCTGGAGCTCAGACACGCTCCCCTTCATCCCGGAGACCTACAAATACCTCGTCAAGAAGGAAACCTCATCCCAGTACAGGACGGTAACCGGGCTCATCAAAAAGGCTGACACCGTCTTCATCGCGACCGACTTTGACCGCGAGGGGGAGGCCATCGCAAGGAACCTTCTCAAAAGGGCCGGATTCAGGGGAGAGGTGAGGAGAGTCTGCCTCCGCGCGCTCGATGACAGGTCAATAAGGAAGGCCCTCAGCACGATTGTGGACGGCTCCGAGACCGTGAGCCTCTGGCACGCGGCCCTCGCGAGGAGCAGGGCTGACTGGCTGGTGGGCATCAACCTCACGCGGCTCTATACGGTGCTCGCGGGGAGGTTCGGCATAAAGAGCGTGCTCAACATCGGGCGCGTCACCACCCCGACAGTCGAGCTCGTGGTGAAGCGCGACGAGGAGATTGAGAATTTTGTCCCGGTGCCCTACTTCACACTCCGGGAGACCGCCGATGCTGAAAAGGGGAGCTTCAGCGCGCTCTGGAAGGTCCCGGAGGAAGTATCCGATGAGAGCGGGCGCTGCCTGAAGCGGGAATACGCCGAAAAGGCCGCCTCTGAGACTGACGGACAGAAAGGAACCGTTACGGAATACTCCTCTGACGACAAAAAAGCCCCGCCGCCGCTCCCCTTTGACCTCAACTCGCTGCAGCAGTACGCGGCCAGGACCTTCGGCTTCTCCTCCAAGAAAACTCTCGACATCGCAGAGAGCCTCTACGACCGGCACCACCTCACGAGCTACCCGAGGACCGACTCAAGATATATTCCGACAAGCCAGTTCACGGACGCGCCGGGGATCCTCCAGAGCCTCTCCGCCATGTCCGATGACTTCCGAGAAATGGCGGAAAAGGCGGATCCTGTCCTTAAGTCGCGGGCCTGGAACACCTCTAAGGTTACAGCCCACCACGCGATAATCCCGACAGGCGAGAAAAAGGACATCGCCGCACTCTCATCAGACGAGCGGAAGATTTTCCACGCCGTAGCGAGGGCCTACATCGCGCAGTTCTGCGAGCCGGCAATCTACCGGCAGTCAAAGGCGGTCATAGACTGCAGAGGGCACCTCTTCACGGCGTCCTCGAAGACGCTCCGTAAGGACGGCTGGACAGCGCTCTACCCGAAGAAAAAAAGCGCCGGAGAGGCCCCCTCCGGGAAGGCTGATGAGGGAGAGCCCGGAAAGGAGCCGGAGGACACCGTCGCGGATCTCCCGCCGCTTCAGAAGGGTGAGCAGGTCCTGATGCACGATCCGGTCATCTCTGACCGGATGACCGAGCCTCCGGCGCATTTCACCGAGGCGACGCTCCTCTATGCCATGGAGCATATCGCGAAATACGTGAGCGAGGAGAGCTTCAGGAAAATCCTCAATGAGACCGCCGGGCTCGGCACCCCGGCGACCAGGGCCGAGATCATCGACGGAGCGGTTAGGAAGGACTTCCTTGTAAGGGATGGAAAGGCACTCCTCTCAACGCCCAAGGCGCGCGATCTGATGCACCTGCTCCCGCTTCAGATCAAGTCTCCGGGATTCACCGCGATATGGGAGACCGAGCTCGAGAAGATCGCCGGAGGCGGTGCGACAGACGAAGCGTTCCTTGAAAGGGTCGGCGCCTGGGTAAGGCATGTCTGCGAGGTGGAAAAGAGCGGCGTCATGAACCCGGAGAGCAGGATTTACAAAGCTCTTTCCGCCTTCTCTAAGGACGGAGGCGGCGTCTCACCGTCAGCATCAGGGAAAGCGAAGTCCCCGGGAGCCCGCAGGATCAGAAGAAGAAGAGCCGCCCCTTCAGGGAGCGATGCGGAGTCAGCCGCGGCTGATTTCCTGAAATCGCGCATGGGGAAACGCAGGACAAAGGCGTCAGGCAGGCGGAAAAAGGCAGAGGCGGATGCCGGCGCGCCGCTCTGCCCCAAATGCGGAAAGCCCATGGTGAGGCGGAAATCCGCCAGGGGAGAGTTCTGGGGCTGCCAGGATTTTCCGGAGTGCCGCGGCACGAGGAATATCGGGTCCGAATAAGGCTCAGCTGCCTCTCATGCTGAGGAAGAGCGGGCCGTCGCCCACTCCGGGGAGCCCATATTGCTCCGGATACTCCACGCCCGCGAGGTAGAGCCCGTTCGGAGGTGCGTTCATCCCGGCAAGCGTGCGGTCCTTCGCGAGGAGGAGCTCCCTTATCCACTCCGGCTTCTTCCGCCCCATCCCGACAAGGAACAGCGAGCCAACGATATTCCTCACCATGTGGTGGAGGAAGGCGTTGGCCCTTATTTCAACAATGACAAAATCGCCCTGGCGCCTCACGGTGAGACGTTCTACATTGCGCCAGGGCGTCCTTGACTGGCACTCCGAGGATCTGAATGAGGTGAAGTCGTTCTCCCCCAGGAGATACTGCCCTCCCTCCTCCATCAGGCGCTCGTCGAGATGGAAATGGAAATGGGTGATCCCCTCGGGGAAGAGCGCCGAGCGGAGCGGCCGGTTGAGGATTACATAGCGGTAGGTCCTGGAGAGCGCCGAGAACCTTGAATGGAAGTCGTCAGGCACAGCCCGGCACCAGTCAACCGAGATGTCGGGAGGCAGAAAGACGTTCACTCCCATCGTCCAGGCAGTGTCCCTGCGCTTTTTCGCGGTGTCGAAATGAATGACCTGCCCGAAGGCGCTGACGCCGGCGTCAGTCCTGCCGGCGCAGAAAATCTCAATCTTCTCGTCAGCAATCCTCGAGAGGACCTTCTCGAGCTCCTCCTGCACGGAAGGAGCGTCGTTCTGCCTCTGGAAGCCGCTGTAGCGGGCTCCTGAGTAGCTTATGCCGAGGGCGACTCTCATTGGCGCCCTCCCATGCGGATTGAGAGGTTCTCAGGGAGCATCAGGACTTTTCCCCAAGGAGGCTCCCGAGCCCCGCGGCCTCAGCCATCTGCCTGATCCGGTCAGCGGCAGCGCCGTCAGCAGTACTCAGGAGATCGCTGATGACCTTCTTCGCGTCGTCATCGTTGTTCAGCTTGAGGTAGGCGTCGGCAAGCTTAAGCTGCTGCTCGACATAGGCCTCGTCAACGCCGGCAGCGGCAGCAGAGCTCTCCGCAGCCTCAGCCGCCGGAGCGCCGCCATCGCCGTTCTCCTTGAGGAAGTCAGACTCGTCAAGCGGCTCAAACGCAGCTCCGGAGTCTGATGCCTCGCCCGCCTGCGGCGCTTCAGGGGCGGTGGTCTCCACCGGCTTCACCGGTGCGTCAGCCGAGCCCACGGTGTCTCCGACGACAGGAGCGGGCTGCTCCTCGCCGCTCATGACCGTGCCGTCAACGCCCTTCTTGCCCTTGTCAGCCTGGGGAGCGGCGCCGCCCGCGGCGGCAGCGTCAGGCACCATGCCCTGGGTCATCAGGTGATCGAAGTTGTCATCGCTGTCGACCAGCATGTCATCCTCGGCCTCGGCCTGATGGACAATCCTTGCAGTGCGGCGGGACTTGTAGATGAAGAACCCGAGCACGCAGCAGAGGAGCGCCAGGAGGATGCTGAACACCGCGGTGAAGGCAGTGGAGAAGCCGCCGCGCTCGCCGGAGGGCTGCGAGCCGTCCTCGGCGATTCCGCTGTCGAGCTTCTCGGAGAGAGCGCTGAGCGTCTGCTTGAGCTCCTTGCGGAGCGCCTGGTTGTCGGCCCTCAGAGCCTCAATCGAGGCCTTGAGATCCTTGATCTCGCCGGAGGATGCGGCAGAAGGAGCAGCCGCCCCGCCTGCCGATACCGACGATGAGCCGTCGCTGTTCGTTACGACCGGAGCCTCGTTCGGGCGCATGACAATCCTGGAGCCCGCAACGGCGCCTGGAACTGCCTCAGAGCTCCCTGCCTGCACTGAGGATGGCTGCGCGGGAGCAGGAGCGCTCCCCGCTGAGGCGCTTTCATTCCCGCCGCCGTTGCCGACAGCAGTTATAGTGTTGCCGTCATAGATGACCTTGGTGCCGTCAACCTCCTTGATCATCTTTCCGTCAGATGTGAGCTCGACGCCGTCATCAGCGGAGGCAGATCCGCTTCCCGAAACAGGGGCAGGAGCCGCAGCCGAGTCAGACACGATCTTCGGGCTGCCGTCAGCAAGGGAGCTCACGCCCTCGTCAACCGCCTCCTCGGTGAGCTTGCCGTCCTTCACGATGACGGCAGGCTTGCCGTTAGGTGATCTGAGGGTAAGCTCGGCGTCAGAGACCTTCTCCTTCTCAGCCTCGGCCTTCGCGGCCTTTTCGGCTGCCGCCTTCTCGGCCTCGGCCTTCTTTACGGCATCCTCCTTCGCGGCAAGATCGCTCTTCGCCGTTCCGATCTGGGAGACAACGCTGTCCCATTCCTTCTTGGTAATGCCGTTGTTGTGCAGCATTCTTGCAGCGTCGGCGCTGTTCTCGGCAAGCGCCTGCTCTTTGGTGGGAAGCGCGAGCGTGCGGCACTCGCTGCTCTCTGAAATGGTGTAGCGCCCGTCAGGGAAGCACTTTATGTTCTTCCTGAATATAGCGGCGAGCTGCTGGTTGATATTGGCGCCTGATGACTTGTCCAGAGTCCTTGAGGCAAAGGTCCAGAAGAGCTCGCCCTTCTTAACCTCGGCGGTGCCTGCGGAGGCTTCCGCGTCAACGCCCTTCGGGTACTTGAAGCTTGAGAATGCGCTGTCTGATCCCGGAACCGGCGCATAGCCCCTCACCATCTCCTTCTTGGGATCGACCTTCCTCTGCACCACGTTGACCTTCGGCTGTATGGGACGGTGGGATCCCGTTACTGAAGGAACGCTGACCCCGTCAGGCCCCTTGATCTCAACAGAGTAGTAATCTTCCGAGGCAGACGACTGAAATGAGGCGCATATTGCAGCGAGGCCGATCGAAAGCAGAATTTTACGGGGCATAGCGGTAACCTGACATGTTTGAAAACAGCGCAAAAGTCAACAATAAAAAAGGATGGCACTGAGCCATCCTTGCGATTTTAGCATAACGGGGCGCCCGGGGGCTCATCAGGAAAGGAGCTTTGTGAGCGCCTCCCCAATCTGCAGGCAGTTGAGCGCCTCGCCCTTCATGGTATTGTCCATCACGATGAACATCGTGTAGGAGTCCCCGTTAGAGACGACCCTGGACACAAAAGGCATCTCGCGCGACACGCCGTGCGACGCCGGGGTTACGAGCTCCTCCTGCTCATACTTCAGGACCTGTGAGCCGGAGAGGACCTTCTCGATCTCAGAAACTGAGGTCTTCTTCTCCGGAGTGTAGGTGAGGACGACCGAATGCCCGTAGAATACCGGCACGCGGAGGCTGTAGATGCTGAACTTGTCCTCCAGATCGGGGAGCAGCGCCTCAGTCTGGCGGATGACGAGCCTCTCATGCTCAGTCCTGCCGCCGTCAGCCCGATCCCCGATCTCGGAAATCACGTTGAACGCCACCTGCCCGCGGAAATGGCGCGACTCAGAGGGCACTCCGTTGAGGAGCGAGGCGGACTGCCTCACGAGCTCATTGAGCCCCACCTGGCCGTCCGAGGAGACCGCCTCCAGGGAGACCGCGTCCGCCCTCACCGCGCCGAACTCCTTCATCAGCTCGGAGAGTACGAGAGAGACCTCGATAGCAACGCTGTTGGGGCTCGCCCAGAGCTTATCCTCGAGATCAAGCTCGCTGCCGTTGATCTCCGGGACGATGAGCGGATAGTCGTTGTCGTCATCATAGAGCCCGGAGTTGTCGATTACGAGCGCGCCCTGCTTCATGGCCTTCGGGGCGAACTGCCTGACGACGGTCTGGTCGGTCATGAAGAACGCGAACTTCACCTGCGAGAAGTCAAAGTCGGCGATTTCCTCAACCATGCGGGTCTTCTCGCGGAACCTGACTGCGTCGTACTCGTCCTCAGTCGCGGAGACCACCGGGAAAAGGTTCTCGATGGGGAAGGAGCTCTTTCCCAGGATATCCAGGAAAATCCTGCCTGCCGAGGTGTCTGTACCGATTACCGCAACGTTGTATTTCTCTGCCACTTTATTAATCCTCACTGCAGGCGAAGCCAAGCGCCTTCGCTGTCTCACTGAACGGGCTGACGCGAAGTGAGCTCCACTCGCGCCTCTCAAGATAGGTCTTTCTCATAATGTCAAAGGACGCGCCGCCGGTGTACTCGCGCATGAACCTGTCGCTGTCGCGGCGGACATCATAGACAAGGAGCATCAGGCGGAGCCAGTCGCTCTCATCAGGAGCGCGCCCGAGCGTTATATGGGAGAAGGCAGGCTCCGGAAGAGGCGCCTTCGGCGCGTCTCCCTCTATGCCGAAGAACTTCATGAACGCCTGTCCGATCATCTCCGTGCCGCGGGCCTTGCCGTCAAGCGAGTAGCCGGCGATGTGGGGAGTGGTGAGATCGCAGAACCCCGCGAGCTCACGGCTTACGGCAGGCTCGTTCTCCCAGGTGTCGAGCACCAGGTGGAGGGGCGAGCCGCTGCACTGCTTCTCGATAAGCTCCTCCGCAGGGATTACCGCTCCCCTGCTCGCGTTTATGAGGATCTTCCCCTTCTCAAGGCCCATGAGCCTCTCACCCTCAAGCATATGGTAGGTCCGGAGCTCCCCCTCGCGGATAAGCGGGACATGGAAGGTAACCGCGTCCATGGAGAGCGCCTCGTCAAAGGAAACGTATTTCCGCCCGTCATTGCGCGAGGAGAGCGGCGGATCGCAGATTACGGGCTCCATACCGATGGCCTTTGCCTTGTCATATACCGCGGATCCGGTGTTGCCGCCGCCCACGATGCCGAGCGTCATGCCGCGGAGCGGCCTCCGGAGCCTCATGGAAAGGACGGCAAGCACCGACATGATGTACTCACCTACGCTTATCCTGTTGCAGCCGGGTGCTGACGAGAAGCCGATGCCGCGGCGCCGGAGCTCCCCGATGTCGACGTGGTCGGTCCCGATGGTGCAGGTGCCGACAAAGCGGAGCTTCGGCGCGCGGTCAAGGAGAGCGCTGTCCACTCTGGTAATCGATCTGATGATGAGCGCGTCCGCCTCCATGAGCTCGCTCTCCGGCATATGCCGGCCGTCAGCCCTCACGAGATCGCCGAACTTTCCGAAGATTTCCTCTGAATAGGGGATGTTCTCATCTGCAAGAATACGCATTTCGCCTCCTCACTGCTGCCCCAGATGCCGGGGAACAGGGATGGGAATTATATCAGGAGGAAGGGACAGAGGAGCGGGATGCTGAAGGATTCAGGGGAATGGCGTGACGAAAAAGGGAGATCCGGAGATCTCCCTCATTTCAGTCCCTGATAAGGTCAGGGAATTACTTTACATCGCACTCATTGAGGTTCCAGACCAGGCGTGAGTAGTCCTCGATCGAGCGATCGGAGTTGAACTTGCCCATGCTTGCGGAGTTGACGATGGCAGCGTGCGCCCACTTCTTCTTGTCGCGGTACATGCGGTCAATGCGGCTCTGAGCCTCAGCGTAGGAAGCGAAGTCAGCGAGGGTGAGGTAGGTGTCACCGCCCTCAAGGAGAGCATGCTTGACGCTGGAGAGCTCGCCCGGACGTCCCGGAGTGAAGTAGTCGGTGTCGAGCCAGTCAAGGGCAGCCTTGATCTCAGGGTTGCTGTTGTAGTAATCCCAGGGGTTGTAGCCGCTTGCCTTCAGGTTCTTGACCTCATCAACGGTAAGACCGAAGATGGCGTTGTTCTCCTCGCCTGCCTCATGGACAATCTCGATGTTAGCGCCGTCAAGGGTTCCGAGGGTGATCGCGCCGTTCATGGCGAGCTTCATGTTGGAGGTTCCGGAAGCCTCATATCCTGCGGTGGAGATCTGCTCGGAGACATCAGCTGCAGGGATGATCTTCTCAGCGAGGGATACGCGGTAGTTGGGGATGAATACAACCTTGATCTTGCCGCGGATGCGCTGGTCGTTGTTGATCTTCTCGCCTACCTTGTTGATGGCGTAAATGATTTCCTTGGCCATTACATAGGCAGGAGCAGCCTTGGAGCCGAAAATGAACAGGTGCGGAACCATGTCATAGTCAGGATCCTGAAGGACTCTTCTGTAGAGGGTCAGGATATAGAGCAGGTTGAGCTGCTGGCGCTTGTACTCGTGAAGCCTCTTGATCTGGACATCGAAGATTGCGTCAGCAGATACATCGACACCGGTCTCGACCTTGATGATCTTGACGAGCTTCTCCTTGTTGCGGCGCTTGATGTCCATGAACTCCTTCTGGAATTCAGGATCATCAGCGAACTTGACAGCGCCCCTGGTAAGGTTCAGGTCGCGCGGCCAGTTCTCGCCTACGGTCTTGGTGTAGAGGGCAGCGAGCTCGCGGTTGCAGCTGAGGAGCCAGCGGCGGGGAGTAACGCCGTTCGTTACGTTGCAGAACTTCTCCGGCCAGATCTTGGCGTACTCGGGGAAGAGGTCTTCCTTGACGAGCTTGGAGTGAATCTCGGCAACGCCGTTGACCTTGTGGGATCCGACAACGCAGAGGTTGCCCATGCGGACCTTCTTGACCTGGCCTTCCTCGATGAGGGAGAGCTTGGCCTTGATGGCATTGTCGCCCGGCCACTTTCTGTCAACGGTGTTCTCAAGGAACCTGCGGTTGATCTCGTAGATGATCTCGAGGTGGCGGGGAAGCACGCGCTCGAACAGGTATACCGGCCATCTCTCGAGTGCCTCAGGCAGGAGGGTATGGTTGGTGTAGGAGAATACACGGTAGCAGATGTCCCAGGCCTTGTCCCACTCGAGTCCTTCCTCATCGATGAAGATTCTCATCAGCTCGGGGATGGCGATGGTCGGATGGGTATCGTTCAGCTGGATGGCAATCTTGTCAGCGAACTCGCTGAAGTCATTGCCGTGTGCGCGCTTGTAGCGGCGGAGAATATCGCGTACGGAGCAGGCGCAGAAGAAGTACTGCTGTACAAGACGGAGGGTCTTTCCTGCCTCGGTGGAATCGTTAGGATACAGAACGTGGGAGATGACCTCGGCACGTGCCTGCTCTGCCTGTGCGTCAACATAGGAGCCGGCATTGAACGCATCCCAGTCAAAGAACTCGGATGCCCTGGACTCCCAGAGACGGAGAATGTTTACGGTCTCGCCGTTGTAGCCGACGATAGGGATATCCCAAGGCACTCCCTTGATAACCTGTGAGGGGTGCCAAATCTTCTTGAGGTTGCCTTCCTTGTCGAAGACGGTCTCAACATATCCTCCGAGAGGAATGTTCTGTACAGACTCAGGACGGCAGATTTCCCAGGGGTTGCCGTACTCACGCCATGAGTCAGGACGCTCAACCTGCCTGCCGTCCTTGATTTCCTGACGGAACAGACCGTTCTCGTAGTGGATGCCGTAGCCGATTGCAGGGAAATTGAGGGTGGCGAGGGAGTCGATGAAGCAGGCAGCGAGACGGCCGAGACCGCCGTTGCCGAGCGCCATGTCAGGCTCGAGCTCGCAGAGGTCGGAAAGGCTCTTGCCGCTGGCCTTCAGAGCCTCATCATATACGTCAAAGAGGTGAAGGTTGATCAGGTTGTTCTGGGTCAGTCTTCCCATCAGGAACTCGGCGGAAAAATAATGCACCGCACGGGTATCGTTGCGGAAATGAGTCTGCTGGGTCTGGGTAAGACGCTCAAAGACAAGCTCATTGATGGAAGCGCAGGTTGCCTCCCACCAGGCAAGATCACTGGCCTTCTGCTCGCTGGTGCCGAGAGTGGAGTGGAGATGGTGAAGAATGTTCTTCTGAACTCCCTCCTTGGTAAGATTCAGACCCTTCAGAGGATCTGAAGCTGCTGAGGTCTTCACCTCAGCCGGCTGGGCCTTGTGGGCCTGGCTTGCCGGAGACTGAGGCCTGCTGGCGTTACGATTATTATTTCTTGACATAATATTTTCCTTAAGTACTGGACAGGACCGAACTCCGGGATGCAATCCCTCGTTGCGGCACAGATCTGCCTAGATCCTGAAAGCATTTTAGCAAAGTCTGTCAGGTTTTTGCGTTTTTTTCATCTTAAATGCATATTTAAACTTTTTTATTGCAGAAAATTTTTTTGTTCTTTACACAAAATTTTCAGAAAACCGTACGTAATTTAAGCAAGCGCACCCGAAGGAGGCAGTCACGAAAAAAGGGAGCCGGGGCTCCCTTTCCGTATAGTTATGCAGACTCAGCTGGCTGCTGTTTTAGCAGATGCCTGCGGTGTAGCAGGTTGAGCGGGTCTTATTGATATCCCAGTTGATGGCGGAATCGCCCTGCCTTGACAGATAGTAGTCATAGCCCCAGTTGTCTCCGCCGCCGGCAAACGCATAGTTGCCCTTTGCCTTAGTGGGCTGAAGCACGAGGGTAAATCCCTCCTCACCGTTCACCTTGATGTTCTGCGAGGTAATGATAATCGCACCGTCGTTCTCGACAACTGCTTTTTTCACATACTTGGACGATGTGTCAGCTACAGCTCTCTTCAGGTTCCAGCCATTGCCCTGGCTGTTTGAGTTGCACGTTACATAATTTCCGTTTTCCCCAGTCCCCTCAAAGCCGCCAAGATCAACATAGCAGAGCTCAACCTGCTGCTTGAGCGGGCCTGCGGCGGCGAAGACCTCGGTGAACTTGGCGCGCGCGGTGTACTTGGAGTACGCGGGAAGCGCGATGGCAGCGAGAATTCCGATGATGGCGATTACAATCATTAGCTCAATGAGCGTGAAGCCGTTTTTTTTCATAGAAGCACGATCCTGTACTTGTTATAGGTGGGGAGAACAGATTCTTTCTGCTCTTCTGTTTTTTTATTATCGCAATTAGTTCCGATACGGATCATAGAGCACTGACGCGAGGCCCGCAAACAGTTTCGCTCATTTTTCACGCATTTCTGATTAAAAAATGATCCAGGCGAAAAAATGAGGTCCTGATCACAAACAGAAGTTTCGCGCTCCGGTCGCAGCTTTCCAAGAAAAGTGCATAAAATGTCCTAAAAATGCATAATGAGCATCAGAGGCAAAAGGATAAAATAAGGGAAGGCCTGCCATTGGCAGGCCTGAGGTCAGACCGCACCGGGCGCTGCCGTTCCTGACTTCCTGCCGAACGCGCGGTCTATGGCGTCGCGGTCAAGTGAGTCGCCGATGACGATAATGACCTTCTGCGCGGGAGTGTCCATCTTCGTGAAGGTGAAGTCAGGGCCTGACGCGTTGATCTCGTACCAGGTACCGCCCTCCTCGATGAAGCCCTTGATGCGGAAGACATGCCCGAGCGACCTGTCCGAAAAGCACTTCCTCACCGCCTGGGAAAGCTCGTCTCTCGACTCAGGCACGTCAAAGAAGAAAATTGAGCGGAAGGTGTTCTCCGCAGGGGCAAGCCTCTCATGATCCGCCCCATACCAGCCGGCGTTCATGAATGACGCGAAATCAGCGTCATCGAGCTCGCCTACCGGCTTCCTGACAAAGAGCCCGTCAAGGCTCCTCCCGCACCTGAACTCCTTCATTGCCCTCGCGATGTGCGCCTCAGCCTTCTCGGCAGCGCCCTCCGGCGCAAGGTCAAGATGGCTGAGGATGGCCTTCCCCGAGCAGGCGACCTCGCTCATCAGGAAATAGTCCTCAGCCCTCGTGAATCCGTCCGGGAGGCGCGCGTCCACCAGCGAGATGACGCTGCCCGCCTCATACCAGCGGTCAAGCGGTGACTCGTAGAGGACGTCAAAGAACTCGTCGGGGTTGTAGATGCCGGAGGGCTCGACGACCACCCGGTCTATTCCCCTCATGGCAAGTGAGATAAGCTTGGTCTTGTAGCGGCGGCGGTGGCAGTCCGAGTCCTCGTTGCAGACGACCATCTCGCGGACCAGCCTGTCGCAGTCAAGATCCTGCAGGAGGATCATGTCAACGTTTATGGGCCCCAGATCGTTCTCGATTATCCCGACCCTGAGGCCCTGCTTCAGCAGATAGCGCACATACTTCTTGATAAACGTCGTCTTGCCCGAGCCCAGAAAGCCGGTTATCATATCCACCTTAATCATAAGCACCTCAGAAGCAGCAAAAGCCTGTCCTACAGCAGGGATCAATTGTACAGCAGAAACCCTATTGCTGTAAGGCATGCCATCCTATGGAGACAGTGACGGAAAAGGCGGCAGCCCAGGAAGAAGCCGCCGCCCTGCATTTATTCAGGGAGAAATCCCTGATTACCTCTTGACCTCAAGAAGCACCGGCCCGTTCGAGGCAGGGAGCGTGACCCTGCCGCCGCTGACGGTTGCAGTTGCTCCGGTATAGCCGTCCTGAACGAGAGTGCCGTCTTTGAAGCAGTCGCCGGTCTCAACCGTCTGCGCCGGGGTGATGTGGATGACTACGGAGTTCTTTATGCCCTTCGCGGAATCAGAGTACTTCCTGCAGAAGGAGCCGTCCATGAGCGAAGTCTGCCGCCCTGCTCCGACTGCCGGGTTGCGGCTTCTGAACTGACCGATCTTCTGCCAGTGGGCAACCAGCGGATCAGAGGAGAAGGTGCCGCTGTAGGAAGAGGTGTTCCTTGCCCAGGACCTGGCATTGCCGACATCCGAGGGGAAGTTCATGTCAGAGCGGGTGCCGTGCTCGAAGTCGCCGACGCCGTCGCCGTCATCGTTCTCGCGCGCGGTCTCGTCGCCGTAGTAGACCTGCACTCCGCCTGGGAGGAGCTCCAGGACTGCGGCCATATGCCTCATGTCATCCGGCCTGCAGAGCGAGGTATCGTGGGAGGAGAGGTAGGTGAGCGCGTTGAGCCTCGGCGCGCCGGAGCCCGTTCCGAAATACCCGCCGTACTGCTCAAAGTCGTTCTCATCGGGCTCAGTGCAGGCGCTCTTCGGGTTGAAGGCGAAATTGATCATGGAGTCGAAGCCGCCTGCGGAGGCGTAGCCCTTGCTGTCATCAGGATCAGGCCCCATGCCCCAGTTCTCGCCGGTCATGAAGAAGCCGTCCTTCCATGCAGCCGCAGGATCCTGCTCCGGAGAGGTCCTGCTTCTCCACTTCGAGAGAGCCTCGGAGGAGTACTCCTTGAGAAGCTTCCAGGTGGACTGGGCAACATGCTTTGCCGTGTCACAGCGGAAGCCGTCGATGCCGAACTCCTCAACCCAGGACGCGAGCCAGTGTGCCTGGAACTCGGCGACTGAGTAGCTGCCGGAGCGCCAGGGCTTCGAGGCCGGTATGTCGTAGGAGGGATTGGGCTTTGACCATTTCTCCTGCAGGAACTGCGGAACGCTCACCTTCTTGCCGTGGGTGTCGGTGTTCTTGAAGTCAGGGAGATAGGAGACGCAGGCGTCAAGCCCGTCGCCGGCGCCGCAGGTGTCGCCGTAGCCGCCGTGGAGGACCCAGTCAGTGCCCCACCACCTGTCCCACTTGGGGTTCCTGCTCTCGTCTATAGGCTTGCTGTGGAAGCTGGATCCGGTCCAGTCCTGGCAGGGATCCCAGCCGTCGCTCGTTGCGCCGAACTTGAAATCGCACATGTCCTTGAGCGTCGCGTAGCCGGAGTGGTTCATGACCACGTCCATGATTACCCTGATGCCGCGCTTATGCGCCTCAGTTACGAACTTCCTGAACTCGGCGACTGTTCCCATGTTGGGATCCATCGCGGTCCAGTCAAGGCCGTAGTAGCCGTGGTAGGCGTAGTGCGCGAAGTTGCCGCGGTCGCCTCCTCCGATCCAGCCGTGGGCCTGCTCATAGGGAGGAGTTATCCAGATGGCGTTGGCGCCCAGGGACTTGATGTAGTCGAGCTTTTCGGTAAGCCCCTTGATGTCTCCGCCGTGGAAGGTTGCTGTCGCGTGATCGTGGGTGTCGCGGTAGGGCCTCCCGAAGCTGTGGTCATTCGATCTGTCGCCGTTCGCGAAGCGGTCGGTAACCACGAAATAGACAAGCGCGTTGCCCCAGACGAAGGGATCGCCTGTGAACTGCTGCGCCTCGGTGCCGTCCTTTCTGAGCTTCCAGGAGGAGGTCTTGCCGCCGTAGGAGACCGAAATCTCCGACTCCGCTCCTTTTTTGCCTCCGTCAGCCCTCGCGCCGAGCCTGATGACATCGCCGTTGCGGAACGATCCCTGCGAGCCATTGACGCTGAATGAGCCTGAGGCATTCTGATCCTCGCCCTCGATGACGAGCGCGGCATCAACTCCGGAGCCTGATGGGATCTCAACCATTCCGCCTGAGGGCACTTTGCTGCCGTCCACGTAGAGAGAGACCTCGGGAGACGCGCCCTTCACCTTTATTCCGCAGAATGCTGCATTCCTGAACTTCAGGTTGCTGTAGTCAAAGCAGGGTGATGACTGGCTGAACGGGATGCCGGGCTCCTGATCCGCCGGATACCTGCCGCTTCCGACCGAGGAGAAAATCACATTGAAGGGATTTTTGGTAACAAGGCCGTACTGGTAGTACCAGAGCCCGTCGCAGCCCGGGACGCGCTCCATGCCTGTTCCCGGCCAGGAGCCAAGGACCTCCGTCCCGCTGTCCTCATAGAGATAAATCGATGGAGCAGAGGACACGTCTGCCTTCAGCACGATAGACTTCTGAGGAACCTGGCAGGTGCTGCCGCCTGAGGAGACCAGCGCCCTGTCATACATGCCGGTGGTGTCGGCCCACTGCCCGATGCTGGCCGCAGCAGCGGCTGAAGGGCGCCTCACGACCTGGCTCTTCGGCTCGGCGGGAACGGCCCTTAGGGATGATGATGACGTGCTCACCGTATCAGAGGCACAGGAAGAAATGGCAGGAAGGCATGCCCAGAGCAGGCATGCCGCAATGGCACTGAGTTTGAATCGCTGCATTTTTGACTCCTCAAGACAGACTTTGAGCATTGTGCCGCAAATGATGGATGAAAAAATTGACCTGCAAGGCACTAATACAACGGGCTGTCAAAAAATCCTGCCGGTCGTATTCCAGAGCATGACGTCCTGTGACTGCTTAAATAAGTTTCAAAAATTTATTGACAGGTAAAAATAATTCATTATAATGGCTCCTGTTTTCGACATTCTCCTGTCGATGCGGGAATAGCTCAGTTGGTAGAGCACGACCTTGCCAAGGTCGGGGTCGCGGGTCCGAGTCCCGTTTCCCGCTCCAGTGGCGTGGTAGCAAAGCAGTTATGCAGCGGATTGCAAATCCGTTCAGACCGGTGCGACTCCGGTCCACGCCTCCATCTCAACAGTCACTGCCGCCCAGGTGGTGAAATTGGTAGACACAAGGGATTTAAAATCCCTCGGAAGCGATTCCGTGTCGGTTCGACCCCGACCCCGGGCACCATACCTCTTTTTCCCTTTTGAGTTCTTTCCTGTTAAGTTCTCCTGTTCCTTTTTACCTGCTGCACAGGCTTTTCCGGCTTTTCCTGTCACTCCCGGGAGTGCGCGCCCGTCTCCCCCTAAGGGAGCACTGGCAGAAACAGACACTGCCCGTTCAGACGCATTCCCGGAATTTCCATGGCAGAAAATGAAAAGGCGCCTCACGGCGCCCCTCTCTGTCAGCTATGCCCTACAAGACCTTGGGCAGCCTCTTCGAGACCATGACCACGCAGCTCCTGGGCTTCATGATGAACATGTCGTCCTCCTCCTCCCAGAGTTCAGGATTCGGCACGATGTCATAGGGCATTTCCCTGCTGGTGTCCGCAAGGAGGTACCACTTCGCGAGGTTGCTGTCCCTGTTCCTCGGCAGCTCGACCTGCAGCTTCTCCCAGAAGAAGTTGAAGAACATGTAGAAGCTCGCGTCGGTGCTCACGCTCCTGAACTCGAGGCCGATCGAGTGCGAGACCGGCGACATGTCAGGGTCATAGCACCTCACGCCGTGCCAGGTGAAGGAGGCCGAGTTCAGGAACTCCTCAAGCGTCCGGAAGTCGCCGTCAAAGTTGTTCCTGTGGAAATACTCGGACCTGAAGTGAAGCAGCTCCCTCGTGAAGCGCAGCATCTCCTCACGGTATGGCGTGCTCTTCCAGGAGAAGTAGCTGATGGTGTTGTCCTGGCAGTAGGCGTTGTTGTTTCCGAACTGCGATCGGAGGAACTCGTCGCCCATCATGATCATCGGCGTGCCGACCGCGAAAAGGTTCACCAGCATGAAGTTCTTCACCTGACGGAGGCGCAGTCGGTTGATGTCGTCCTTGTCGGTAGGTCCCTCGGTTCCGTGGTTCCAGCTGAAGTTGTCATTGGAGCCGTCGCGGTTGTTCTCGCCGTTCAGATCATTGTGCTTGCTGTTGTAGGAGACCAGGTCCCAGAGCGTGAAGCCGTCGTGGCAGGTGATGAAGTTCACGCTCTTCTGCGGATCCATCAGCTGCGGGTTGTAGATGTCGGGACTGCCGGTGAAGCGCCTCACGAAGTCGGCAACCTGGCCCTGATCGCCCTTCACGAAGCGTCTTACCACATCCCTGAACTGGCCGTTCCACTCCCGCCAGCGCTGCCCCGGGATCCTTCCCACCTGGTATAGCCCGCCTGCGTCCCAGGCCTCGGCGATGATCTTGATGTCCGCGAGGCGGTAGTCAGTGTCGATCTGAAGAAGCGTGGGAGGGTTGTTCACCGGCTCGCCGTGCTCGTTCCTCGAGAGTATCGAGCACAGATCGAAGCGGAACCCGTCAACATGCATGACCTCTGACCAGAAGATGAGGCTGTCGATGATGAGCCTTCTGGTCATGGGGTTGCTGCCGTTCACGGTGTTGCCGCAGCCGGAGAAGTTCATGTAGTGCCCGCAGCTGTCCATGAGGTAATACCCGCCGGCGTCAAAGCCCTTGAAGCACATTATGGGGCCGCCCTCGCCGCCCTCTGCGGTATGGTTGTAGACCACGTCGAGGTAGATCTCGATGCCGGCCTTATGCAGCTCCCTGACCATGGTGCGGAACTCATTAAGGGGCCCGCGTATGCTCTTGTCAGAAGAGTAGCCCTCATGCGGGGCAAAGAACGCTATCGGATCATAGCCCCAGTAGTTGGTGCGGCTGCCGAAGCCCAGGTCCTGGTCAAACTGGAACACAGGCAGGAGCTCGACAGCAGTTATGCCGAGGCTCTTGAGATAGGGGATCTTGTCAATGAGGCCGAGGTAGGTGCCGCGCCTCTCGCGGGGGACGTCGCGGCACGAGTAGTCAGCCGTGAAGCCCTTTACATGCATCTCGTAAATGACTGTTCGCGAGAGCGGCACATTGAGCGGGCGGTCATCCTGCCAGTCGAAGTCCTCATAGTTGACGACAACGCTCTTCGGGCAGCAGTGGATGTTGCTGCCTGACACGCACATGTTCTTCCTGGAGTAGCTCTCCGGGAAAACCACCCGGTAGGAATAGGGATCGAGGAGGACCTTGGCCGGATTCCAGATATTCTTCGGATCGCGGCGCTTGATCTTTATTACCCTCCAGCCGTAAAGCTGCCCCTCATGCACTCCTTTGACGAAAACATGCCAGTAATAGCCTGTATGGTTCTCGTAGGGATCGAGCGTGATGACATAAGGCCGCAGATCGTCAACTGATCTGAACAGCACCAGCTCAAGCTGCGTGCCGTTCGGGCACCATACGGCAAAATTGGTGCCGGAGCCGTCGCTGCTCAGCTGAGCTCCGAGCTTTCTGCAGTAGCCTCTTGATGTCAGATACCTTCTAGTTTCCATTTTGCCGCCGCTCGCAATACCCCTCTGCATAATACAGGCAGATATGTGATGTGTGAATGATTATGAGCCAATAATGAGGAGCCGCTAGCAAAGAAAATGTGAGGCGGCTCAATATGTCACGGGTAGTATCAGGCTGGTGGCCCCGTGAGACTTTACCTGACGAAGAAAGTCTGGCAGCGCTTCGGCAGGAGAGGCTTCTCCGGCTTCTTCTGGGGCTTTGCCGGCCGGTCGGTCTTCTTCGGTGGCTCGAACCAGCTCATCAGCTCCTCCCCGCAGCCGTCCCCCTCGGGAACTGCCTTCTGCTTCTCGCAGTAGGGAGATGACTCCGGGCAGCGCAGGCGCACATGGATATGCCCGCGGTGGCCGAACCAGGGCCTGATCTTGGAGAGGAAGGAGCGGTCCTCATTCTGCCCGGTATAGTCGCATATGGACTTCTTGATGACAGGGCTCACGAAGATGCGCTCTACCTCATCGTGGCTTGCGGCGAGGCGGATGAACTCAAGCTGCTTCCAGGTGAAGTTGGAATTGACGCTCTTCCCATCCTTCGAGACCACGTCAAGGAATGAGGTGGTGCCCAGGCTTTTCTTCGGCAGGCGGCCGAACTTCAGGGAGAGATCGACGTCAAGCCCGGTCTGATGGCTCGCATGGCCGCTTCTCATTGGGCCGCCGTGGCTTGCGGAGAGATCTCCAACCTGCACCGAGCCGATGCCCTTCCTCTCTGCCTCACGGGAGAGCGTCTCGATGAAGCGTATAAGCGTCGGATCGCCGTAGTTGCGGTCAATCTGAGGCCTCGTGACCTGGTAGTTGCGGCCCTCGAGCGGAAGAACATCCGGATCAATGATGCAGCCGTTGCTGTAGGAGCCCACCACCTCGGAGAAGGCAGAGGGGGCAAGCAGCGCTGCCGCCGCTGCGATGAGGAGCGTTTTTCTCACTGAAATCATTCTCACTCCTCCGTCTTTTCAGGCTTTTCAGCCTTTTCAGCCTTTTCAGACTTTTTTGCCGCTGCGCGCTTTCCCGCTGCCGCGGAGGCCTTCTTTGCGGAGGCTGATGCCTTCCTCGCAGAGCCCTTCCTCACGGTCCTTGACGCGGCCTTCTTCAGCGTCTCGTCAATCCTTGGAGTCCAGGCGCCGTCCAGGTACTCGGCAATCCAGCCGGTCGCCTTGCCGTCCTTCTCGGAGGCGACATACTGGCTCTTGTCCTTCCTCCTGAACCTGACGACAGTCTCGTTGCCCTCAGGATCCTTCTCGGGAGCGTCAGCCAGGTAGTAGAACTTCTCCGAAATGCGGTCACGGAAGCGCCTGAGCTCGCTCACCTTCGGCGGCCTTGTCTCACGGGACTTCGGGAAGGTGCTTGCCGCAAGGAATATTCCTGCGGCGCCGTCGCGGAGCACGAAATGCGCGTCTGACTTCGAGCACTTAAGCTCGGGAAGGTCAACCGGATCCTCATGCGGAGGCGCAACCTCGCCGCTCTTCAGGAACTTCCTGATGTTGCCGCAGGCCTCGCACTTCATGAAGGGGCCGAAAGGTCCCTTCAGCATAACCATCGGCTTGCCGCAGCGGTCGCAGGGAATGGTGAAGTCCCTTGCGCCGCCCGGGACCTTGAACTCGCCGTGCTCGATTACCGTGCCGTCGCAGTCAGGGTTGTTGCCGCAGATGTAGATTTTGGTCTTGGAGTCAATGTAGTAGGCGTCCATTGCCGTGCCGCACTTCGGGCAGCGCTTCTTCTCGCGGAGGACGTCTGTCTCATAGTTCTCGTCCTTCGAGGCTGCGGATGACTCGACCGGGACCAGGTCAATGGTCATGCGGCAGCGGTTCTTCGGATCTGGATCGTTATAGCCAGAGCAACCGAGGAACACTCCGGTTGCCGCAGTGCGGATGGCCATCGGGCGGCCGCACTTCTCGCAGCGGATCGACTCCACCGGCACGCTGGGGTTGGTCTTCATGCCGCCCTCCTCAGGCGGAAGCTCAGCCTTCCTGAGGAATCCGGTGAACTCGCCGTAAAAGTCATCGAGGCTCTTCTTCCAGTCAAGCAGCCCCTCGGCGATCTTGTCAAGGGAGGTCTCCATCTCCGCCGTGAAGTCATAGCTCATGAGCTTGCTGAAGCTCTCGGAGAGGCGGTCGGTCACTATCTCGCCCATCTTCTCGGCGAAGAACCTCCGGTTCTCGACCTTGACATATCCCCTGTTCTGTATGGTGGAGATGATCGAGGCATAGGTCGACGGGCGGCCGATGCCGCGCTTCTCAAGCTCCTTAACGAGGGTGCCTTCGGTATATCTCGCAGGCGGGTTGGTGAAGTGCTGACTGGGATCAATGTCAGACGCAGTGAGCGTGTCGCCCTCATGGAGCTCCGGGATGGTGATGTACTCGTTCTTCATCATCACCGGCCTGAACACCTTCGAGAAGCCGTCAAAGCGGATTACCTTGCCCTGCCCCCTGAGCTCATAGGCTCCGGCCTGGACCTTAACTTTGGTTACGTCGACAAGGCCGTCCGACATCTGGCAGGCGACGAACCTGTCCCAGATGAGCTCGTAGAGCCTGACATCGTCCCGATCCATGGCGCGCTTGGCAAAATCTGCGGGCCTGACATCGACATGCGACGGCCTTATCGCCTCATGCGCCTCCTGGGCATTCTCGCCAGAGGCGTAGTAGCGGGGCTTCTCCGGGCAGTACTTCTCGCCGTAGTCTGACTTTATCAGGTCGCGGACCGCGGCGACGGCCTCCTTCGAGAGGTTCACCGAGTCGGTTCGCATGTAGGTGATGTAGCCGTGCTCATAGAGCTTCTGCGCGACTGACATCGTCTTCTTGACGCTGAAGCCCAGGCGGGCGCTGGCGGTCTGCTGCAGCGTCGAGGTGGTAAAGGGCGGTAGGGTATGGAGCTTGTTCTCGGTTTTAACAAAGGAGCTCACAGTGAAGGGAAGCTCCCCGAGCTCCTTCGCCGCGGACTCTGCCTCTGCCCTGCTGCCGAGCTTTACGGTCTTCCCGTCCTTCATGGCAAGCTTCAGGGGCACGCTGCCCTCTCCGGCATTGCCGTTTGCGGTGATCTCCCAGTACTCCTCGGGAACGAACGCCCCGATCTCACGCTCGCGCTCGACGATGAGCTCGACAGCCACTGACTGGACTCGCCCTGCGGAGAGACCGCGTCCCACCTTCTTCCAGAGGAGCGGGGAGACCATGTAGCCGACGACGCGGTCGAGGAAGCGCCTTGACTGCTGGGCATTGACCTTGTTCATGTCAAGCTCCCCGGGCTCCGCGAAGGCGCGGTTTATGGCGCTCTGGGTTATCTCGTTGAACACCACGCGTCTGTAGCGTGACGGATCTCCTCCCAGGACCTCGCGAAGGTGCCAGGCGATGGCCTCTCCCTCGCGATCCAGATCGGTTGCGAGGTAGACGGCATCGCTTTTTGCGGCAGCCGCCTTGAGCTCCCTTACAACCTTATCCTTGCCGGGGAGGATCCGGTAGTCGGCCTTCCAGCCGTTGTCAGGATCTATGCCCATGCGGCGCACGAGGTTGCCGTGCTCCCTCTCCTCCCTGAGCCGGGCCTTCTCCTCCGGTGAGAGCTTCTTGAGCTCAGCGGGAGTCATGCGCTTGGCCTTTTCCCTCTCCGACGAGCCGGCCTGGGGAAGATCGCGGATATGCCCGACGCTGGCCATCACCTCATACTCGCTTCCGAGATAGCGGTTGATGGTCTTGGCCTTGGAAGGCGACTCGACGATAACGAGCGATCTGCTCATAATGCGTACTCCCGGGGCTTCTTGCGCCCTTATCCTTTATTTCTGTTGTTCTTCCGGCATCGCACAATGCCGCCGCGCATATATAATAGAACTCTGTTTTTTTAAAAATCAATACCCATCAGGGAAAAGCCCTCAGGCACGGAGCCTCGAAAACGGCAGGTGCCTGAGCGCTCCCCTGAGGAGGCGCGCGGATCTGCCGAAGGGGAGGCTGTCCAGGATGCCGCCCAGCTTCTTCTTCCTCCTGACGAATATGCGCCAGACGCTGTGGGTCCTTATCCTGCTTATCACGTAGTCGTCAGAGGTCATGATCTCATCGATGAGATGCCGCTGAAGGGCCTCCTCGCCGAACCAGAACTCGCCGGTCGCGACCTTGTCAATGTCGATTGCCGGACGGTTTTCCTTGACGAACTTCTTGAAGTACCTGTGAACGTCTGCGAGCTGCTCCTCAAACTTCTTCCTGGCCTCCGGATCTGAATTGTCGCCGAACTGGGTAAGAGTCCTCTTGTACTCTCCCGCAGTCTCCTGCTCGTAGTCAACGCAGAGCTTCTGCAGCAGGCGGTGGAAATTCGGGAACTCGGCGACGACGCCGATTGATCCCACGATGGCGAAGGGAGCCGCGACAATGTGGTCCGAGGTGCAGGCCATCATGTAGCCGCCGCTTGCGGCCACGCGGTCAACGCAGACCGTAAGCCTCATGCCGGAGCGCCTGATGCGCATGAGCTCCGATGCGGCAAGCCCGTAATGGGGAACTGAGCCGCCGGGGGACTCAAGGCGGAGCACCACCTCGTCGCCCTTCCTGCCAACAGCCAGAACGGACGAGACGAGGCGCCTCAGATCGCGTACGTCGGAGGCCATGACGTCCCCGTTGAAATCAATGATGAAGAGCCTGGGCTTTTTGGCGGCGGAGTCAAGGATATCCTTTATCCCCTCCGTGCTGCCGTCCCATTCGGAATCACCCTTCCCGGACTTCCCGGCATCGTCCTTCTGCGCTGCCTCGGTGGATTTCGCCCCCGCCTCAGGCTGCGGCCTGTCAGCATCAGCGGCGTCGGCAGCGCTCTCCGCGCTCACCATCCTGTCAGCCTTTTCTGACTTCTCTTTCTTTTCAGATTTTTCTGACTTTTCTGACTTTCCTGCCTTTTCTTTTTTGCCAGCCTTGCCGTCCTTCTCATCGTCGCCGGCGAGAGCCTTGAGCGCCTCGTCAAGCTTTTTGGCCTCATCGCTCTTTTTACTGCCGGAGGACTTCTCCTTTTTCTTCATGAACTCGTCGACGCATTTCCTGGAATCGTCATCGAGCAGATCAAGCCTCAGCCTGTCGACCTCCTCCTGGTATTTCGCGCTCTCGTTCCTGATGACAACGCGGCTGGACTTGTCACCGTCGCCGTCGCTCTCGCTGTCGGCATGGCTCCCTACGGACGAGACGCTCTTCGCGGCAACGAAGATGACCGCAATGATAAACGCAACAAGCACAGTCACCGTCTCAAGCAGAAAGCCTGCATAGTCAATCAGCATTTCTTTCATGAATCACACCTTCCTGACAAAAAACAGCATCACGCAGGCTGCCGCTGCAAGCAGCAGATCAGCAGTGAAGACATAATCAAAGCCGTACAGGGCCGCAATCGCTCCGGCAGTGACGCCGGCTGCCATCCCGCCGACCGCTCCGGAGTTCGAGAAAAGCGTCGTCGCCTCTCCAGGAACGGACGGGAGGAGCTCCTGGAAATATACCATCCCGATTCCGGCAAGTATGCCGATGTATATGGCGTTGAACAGCTGCGCCGCCAGAAGGAGCTCAGGGCTCACAACCAGCAGCATCATGACATAGAATAACACTCCTCCTGCAGCGGAGGCTATCATGAAGGTCTTTATCCCCAGCCTGTTCGCGAGCTTTCCGGTAATGAGCATGACCGGCATCTCGAGGAACGCGGCCGTTCCCATCATGTAGCCTGAGAGCCCGGAGCTGTACTTGAGGTTGTGCGTAACGTACTGCGGCATGGCGATGAGGTACATGGTATTGGAGGTCCACATCAGCGTGCAGGCAATGAAAAGAAGTATGACGTTCTTCTCGAAGACTTTGTCCCTGTGAGCACTTTTTATGCCGGCATCACGGGAGTCGCCCTTCGGCAGCAGGAAAAGAGCAACCGCAAACGTTATGAAGTACACGAGCGCTGATAGGACGAAGAGCTTCCTGAAGCCGAAGGATCCCATGAAGGCAAAGGCGAGCGGGGGCCCGATAACCCAGGCGAGGGAGAACTGTATCCTCATGATCTGAAGGAACATGACAGGCTCCCGGCCGGTTCTCGCGCAGAACTCGCGCCCTGCCGCGAAAAGCTGCGGCGTAATCGAGGTGATGAAGCTCAGCATGAAGACGCCAAGCGTCGCTATCACCTCGTAGCTGTCCGAAAAAGAGTAGAGCAGCATCGCGAGAAAGCCCATCAGGGACGCAATGAGGACAATGATCCTGCGGTTCCCGGTCCTGTCCGATATAACCGCCAGGATCTGGCTTACCAGGATGCCGGCGCAGGCATAGCAGGTGAAGTAGACGCCGACCTTGAAGGACGAGACGCCGAGCTCATCCGAGAGGAACAGCGAGAGCACAGGCGTAAGCAGGGATACCGCTATGCCGGCAAGAAGCACCAGCAGGCAGTATGACACGCTGTACCGGTCAACAGTGAGCCCCATCGTCATTCACCGCCACCGGCAATACTGACTGAGGTCTTGGAAAGCTCGATGAGCCCGGCCTTGAGGAGGCCGCCTGCGGCTTTCTTGAAGCGCCCCTTGCTCATATGGTAGGTCTTCTCAATCTCCGCGGGCGAGGCGCCGTCGCCGACTCCGATGCTGCCGCCATGGGCGCGGAGCACCTCCATTACCGCCGCTGCGTCAGGGCTGCCGGCGCCATAGCGGGATCCCTCCTGCGGTGCGGCTCCGGATTTCCTCTCAGAAGAGGCGGCTGATTCTCCGGCGCCTGCTCCCTGAGGCTGCGCCGCGTCATCATGATTAGAGCCGGCTGCTGCCGGGATGACGTCAGCGAGGCCGTCGCTCCTTATCCTGCTGATGATTCCCCAGAGCTTCTTTCCCGGCCTGATTCCCGAAGGAACGGAGCCTGAGTGCATGAGCGCGGTGAACTTCAGATCTGCCACGCACTTCACACCGAGCCTGGTCCTCGCGTAGGGGAAGAGCCTGACCCGGTCCCCCTCATGGACGGACGATGGAGCCTTCGATCTGAAGAACTTCTCAAAATACTCGGTGGCGCACATGCGGTTCTCGTGGTCAAGCCGGCAGTAGACAAGCACGACATCGCCAGCCTCATGCTCGGAGACGCTGTCCGAGAAAGGCAGGAAAAGCTCCTTCGGGATGCCGTTGTCGAGGAAGTAGCCGAACCTTCCGGACCCCTTCACCTCAAGCGCCGCAAGGCCGCCGGCCTCGACTCTGGGGCGCTTCGCGGTCAGAGTTACGCGGCCGTCATCAAGGTACACCAGCGCGCTGACGAACGATCCGACCCCGGCTCCCTCGGGCATCTGCGAGCGCGGGATGAAGGCGCTGGCGCCGGTCTCGTCGTCATAGCGGAGAAAGCAGCCTTTTTCATCGACCGATACAATCTGAAGAGGGCTTACCCTGCCAAACGGTACCATGGAAACCTCCGGAAGCGCGTGAATGTGGAAAATATGCCGGGATCTGGCTGAAACAGGGAGATATTATAGACTGTAGGCAATTAAAATCACGCTTTTTATTTGCCATTAGGCAGAAAATCGTTACTATTCACGGCCGTTCCATAGGCATGGCTAATCGAGCGGGCTTTTTCAAGCCCGCTTCATGATCGATGTCCTGGAGTTTGTGTGATCAGGCCGGAGTAGCCTGGAAGATTTCTTCAACCGTATAC
>ONIT01000084.1 GCA_900317945.1 uncultured Pseudomonadota bacterium | reverse complement strand
CGGAGCCCGTCGATATCCGGACGGTACTTGAGGCTCCGCTGGGATTTTAAAGATGAAGTATTATGACTGGCTCGGGGGGGGGATTTCTAAACATTTGATCTACACGGATTTATCAATCAAAAACCAACAAAGTGCAAGCTCACACGATCACAAGGAGCTGACAGGCTGTCATTTTACCGCATATTCATAAATGCCTGCTCAATCACATGGCGTCAGGTGCAAGCAGTCCATCTCCCTTGCATGTCCGCGGCAGGTCTCTTATCTCTGTGTTCCTGAGACGTGCTGACTTGTTCTTTGCCCAAATTAATCTCTCCTTTGAAGCGACGGTTACAGCCCACAGCCTCTTATCTTATAATTGCATGGCTTAAAGCAAATCCCCGGGGGAGATGATGAAGCTTCATGAGGCGCTCAAGAAAGTATTCTGGCAATTCGGCATTGCCGTCCTGCAGGAGAAGCGCCTGATCTTCATCCTCGCGGACTTCAAAGCCTTTGACGAGTACCCGGCGATGCGGAAGGTCATGGAGGCCGTGGTCTCCGACGGCCACGGGAAGAGGCTATACAGCAAGAGCCTGAAACCAGACAGCGATGATGACTCCATCCTCTACGCGCGCGGCCGCAAAAGCGATGTCGCGGAGCCCTCATCCCACGGATTCGATCCCTTCGAGAAAACCGGCTCACAGGAGAGCGGAGATGCCGCCCAGGAGGGAAGCCCGGGCCCGGAAAGCCCCGGAACTAATGGCGGCGCTGAGCCTGCCGGAGATTCCGGAGATGCCGGAACTGATGCCGGCACTGGTTCTGATGAGAAGAAGCACGGCGGCCCTGACGCGCAGGATCTCTACATGCTCGGTGAGATGTACTATTTCGGGATAGGCGCGCGGCCCGACTTCGCCGCGGCCGTCAAGTGGTACCGCGAGGCCGCCGCGAAGGGCCACCAGGGGGCGGAGGACAGGCTTAAGGAGCGCACGCTCAGACTATTCTGCAAGGCCTCGGAGCAGTGCGATGCCAAATCGCAGCTCGCACTCGGCTGGATGTACTCCCACGGCAAGGACGTGAGGCAGGACTACGGAGAGGCCCTCAAGTGGTACAGCATTGCCGCGGAGCAGGGGAACGCCGTCGCGCAGTACAACCTCGGGTACATGTACCAGAACGGCAACGGCATCCATCAGGACATAGTAAAGGCCGCGAAATGGTATGAGGCTGCCGCGGAGCAGGGAAAGCCCGAGGCGCAGTTCTCAATCGGCTCGATGTACGAGGCCGGCTACGGCGTGGGCCGCGATGTGGAAAAGGCCGTCAGGTGGTACCGCGCCGCCGCGTCAAAGGGACAGAAGGACGCAGAGGACCGTTTGCAGGATCCGGTGCTGCAGCTCTTCTGCCGCGCGACCGAGCAGGGCGACGCAGTGGCGCAGGTGAGCCTCGGGGACATGTACTCCAACGGGCAGGGCGTCGGGCAGAACTACAATGAGGCCCTCCGCTGGTACCGGATGGCCGCGGAGCAGGGGAACACCGCCGCGCAGCTCAGCATCACGATGCTCTACGGCGAGGGGCACCTCGGCCCCGATGACAGCGGCGAGGCGGTGAAGTGGTGCCGGAAGGCCGCGGAGCAGGGCAACGCCTCTGCACAGCTCCGGCTCGGGATGATGTACGAGGAGGGGAAGAGCCTTCCGCAGGACTACAGGGAGGCGGTGAACTGGTACCGGAAGGCCGCCCTTCAGGGCGACACGGCTGCGTGCTTCTCCCTCGGGCGGATGTGCGAGGAGGGGCACGGAACGAAGCAGGACTACGAGGAGGCCGTCAGGTGGTACAAAAAGGCCTCCGGGCACGGGCACGCCGCGGCGAAGGAGAGGCTTGACGGGCTCACGGGCTTTAAAGGCTGGAAGAGGAGGGGCCTCAGGGCATTCTTCCCGTGATTCTGTGTCCTCTGCGTTCCGGTGGCCGGCGCCGGGGCTCCTCACGCCCGGCCATCTCCAAAATCGTTTCCCGGGGGATTTTCCGGCTTTCCTCCGGATCTAAGTGATTTTTCTGAAGAGCGCAGCCGAATAAAGTAAAATTGAGGGAATAATGCCCGGACGAGGCCCGAAAAGGCGCTGTCCTGGAGCCAGGATGTGAACTTTACGGCGGCGTGATGTATAACGAATTTTTCGGCCTGAAGGAGAACCCATTCTCCATTTCCCCGGACCCCCAGTACTTCTATATGAGCAAGGGCCATATAGAGGCGTTCCGCCATCTCCTCAAGGGCATCACCGAGGGAGGCAGCTTCGTCATCCTCACGGGCGAGGTCGGAACCGGAAAGACCACGGTATCGCGCCGCCTCATGCATGTGCTCGCCCCAGACACCGACTTCGTGATGATCTACAACACGAGGCTTGAGCCGCAGCAGCTCCTCGCTGAGATCTGCGGGGGCTTCCACATCAAGACCGAGCCCAGCGCCTCAATCAAGGAACTTTTTGATCTCATCAAGGCCCATCTTGAGGAGAACTTCAAGATAGGGAAGAAGAGCATCGTGATGTTCGACGAGGCGCAGCTCCTTCCCTTTGAGTCACTGGAGCAGCTCCGCCTCCTTACGAACCTCGAGACCGACAGCGCCAAGTACCTGCAGGTTGTCCTCATCGGGCAGCCTGAGCTGCAGCAGCGCCTGGAGTCCAACGAGCTCAGGCAGCTCGCGCAGCGCGTAACCGCCAGGTACCACCTGATGCCGCTGACCCGCAACGATGTCGACGCCTACCTCCGCTACCGCATGCAGGTCGCGGGTGTTATACAGCCTGTCTTCGCGCAGAGCGCAGTAAAGCGGATCTACCGCGAGACGGGCGGCGTGCCGCGCCTTATCAACCTCCTCGCGGACCGCTCGCTTACGGTCGCCGCGGAGCTCAGGCGCCCCAACATCACCCGCGGCATCGTGGCGATGGCCTCCCGCGAGATCCTGGGCCTTGACTCCAGGCGCGTGAAGGGGCTCTTCAAGGCCATAGCCCTAGCGGTCTCCTGCGCGGGATTCGCTCTGGGCGTTGCGCTCTACTCGCCCGCAGAGACCCACTACGGCTGGTTCAAGCGCCCCGTGGTGAAGACCGTCCTTACCGAGAAGGTTACTGACGAGAAGCAGATCCAGAAGATCGAGGATGACAAGAAGCTCTACGCGCAGGACACCCGCCAGGCAGTCTCGGAGCTTTCCTCCATCAATGATCTCTACCGTGTCTGGGGCTACAGCAGCGGCGGGCAGAGCCTCACCTGCGCTGACGCCTCCTACGCGGGGCTCGCCTGCGCCTATATGAGCGGGAGCCTCAGGGACATGATCCGCCTGCAGCACCCGGTCTCCGCGAGGCTCTATGATCCAAAGCTCAGGAGCGAGTTCTACGCGGCGGTAAGCGCCGTTACTCCTGAGGGGAAGGCGGAGATCATCGTAAACGGCGACCGGTTCCTTGTCGACATGTCGTACCTGCAGAAGGTCTGGTCAGGCGAGTACACGCTCCTTTACCGGAGCGTTCCGGGAAGCGACGGGCAGGAGAGCGTGGCGCCCGCCGACTGCAAGCCGGAGTGCGTGGTCTGGCTCAGGAAGTCGCTCTCAAGAGCGCTCAACATCGCGGAGTTCGGCGACAAGAAGCTCTCGCAGCGCGTCAGGGAGCTTATAAGGAGCTTCCAGCAGACTAGGGACCTCCCCGCTGACGGGAAGATTGACCTCATGACCATACTCCTCCTCAACGCCTCTGGAGGCGCCAACATGCCCCATCTTACGGAGGCTCAGAATGGCCTATAGAATTCTCCTCATCTGCTTTAGCTTCGTGCTCTCGCTCGCCCTCGGCTTCGCGGGGAGCGCAGGATTTTCATTAGTGAGAAGCTGGTACCTTGGCCCGGAGGAGATAACGGTCAGGAAGACCGTGCACGCTGAGCTCCCGAAGGCCGAGTACACCTTTGTCGCGGAGCCTGACGAGAAGCTCCTCCCTTTCCCGTTCCCGGAGAGGCAGGGCGGCAGCGTCGCGAGGTTTGATGACAGCAGCTCCTCTGCCTCGTCAGGCGTTGACCAGTCCCTCCGCGAGAGAGTCAGAAAGGCTGCCGAGGAGGAGGGGCTCATTTCCCGAGCCGACAGCGGCTCAGCCTCGCCCTCTGAGAGCGGATCCCTGTCCCAGGGGCAGGCCGACAGCATCAGCGGAGTGCGCCCGATTACCGACCTCCCGGTTACCATGCTGAGCCAGATCCCTGCCTTCACCTATACCTCGCATGTCTACTCGAGCGATCCCGCGAAGCGGTTCATCAAGCTTAACGGCCGGCAGCTCTCGGAGGGCGACACCTTCATGCCGGGCATGGTCCTCACCTCAATCACGCCTGACGGGGCGGTGTTCAACATGAGGGGAACGGTATTCTCGGTGAGGTCCCTTACAGACTGGAACAGATAATAAGAAAACGGAGATGAAATTGAAGAAGTTTCTGCTGGCGCCTATCGGCGCCCTAATCGCGGGACTCGCGTTCCCGGCTGCCTGGGCAATTGACTCAGAGAGCGCGCCTGCCGCATCAGCATCGAGGGCCGGAGTGGTCGTTCCCTTCTCCGAGGTGCAAAAGCGCGACAGCGCAAAGAGGAAGCCGCAGCCTGCCGATGTCTGGAAGGCGAAGAATGGCAACGAGCTTAAAAAGCAGGAGCAGGCCCAGGTCAAGGCTGCTGCGGCCGCGCCAGAGAGCGGCGTGACGAAGGATGAGGGCGCGAAGCCCGCGCCGAAGCCCGCTCCTGCCCCGAAGCCTGCCCCCGCTCCGAAGAAGGAGGCCGCAGCGCCTCAGCCGAAGCCCGCTCCTCAGCTTCAGAAGAAGGCAGAGTCCGCGGAGGCTCCGAAGCCTGCCCCTGCCGCAAAGCCTGCTCCGGAGAGCGAGGCCCCGAAGGCAGATAAAGCCAGTGAGCAGAAGAGCGCAGAACAGAAGGCTGACGCAGGAAAGACCGCTGCCGAGAAGCCTGCTGCAGAGAATGAGCCCAAGGCCGCAGCCGGCAATGTCAGGTACGTCTCCGACAGGCTCTATACCTATGTAAGGACCGGACCGGGGAACAACTATAAGATCGCCGGATCGGTAAATTCCGGAGACAAGGTCATTTACAAGGGGAGCAACGGAAAGTACTCCGAGATCATCGACCGTAAGGGACGCGATGTCTGGATCCTCACCGAGGAGCTGCAGAGCACCGAGAGCGCTCCGGTGAAGATTGAGAGGCTCGAGCAGGAGAACAAGGACCTCAGGTACAAGCTCGAGAACGTCGACAGTGAGTCAGTAAGGGAGCTCAAGAAGAAGACTGCTGAGCTCTCAGCCCTCACCGAGAGATCCTCCAGCCTTGAGAAGTCCCTGAAGGAAGGTGAGGAGAAGCTCAAAGAGCTCACCGAGGACAACGCCGAGCTCAAGGAGAAGTCCGAGAATATCGAGACCATCGAGAAGCAGCAGTGGTTCATGAAGGGCGCCGGCATGGTCATCATCGGCTTCATCCTGGGCGTCATCTTCGTCTACCTCCCGAGCCCCAGGAAGAAGCGCAGCACCTTCGGCAGCTGGTAAGGCTCTGAGCTCAGGACCACTGGAGAAGGCGGGTTTCATCAGCGGATGCAGCAGGGCATTCCTGATGGGATCCGCCTTTTTGTATGGAGAAGGCTGCCTCTCACTGCACTTCTTTATTCCGGGATTCCGGTTTTACTGCCAGCGGTCCGGCCAAGGGTCATCCATATCCATCATATCCAGGTAACTGTCGTCATCAGCGTCGCATTCACCTGAATCGTCATAGCTGTCACATTCTCCGTCGTAGCCCTGGTCAATACCGTCGTCATAGTAGCTGTCGCTGTCGTCATAGAATGGATTGGCGTATGCTGAGGCGCCGGAGAATGCAATTGCAGCAGAAAGGACACAGGAAAATAAGAACAGGCTCTTCATTTGAGACCTCCCCAAACATAAAGACGCGGCAGTCATTCAGGGTGGAGTCAGAAGTCTGTTTTGGAACAGGCAGAGTCCAGGCTGGACATCGAAGCCGTTCAGCATGCCATTATGGATCGTTTGAGGAGCGATGACAACAGCCTTCAGGGAATTCCGCTCCGCGGCAATACAGGCCATGTCAGGGAAATTTCAGGCCGCTGAGACTGCGGTCCAGACGTGAGAAGGGGAGCAGTTCCGCCTATGGTGGTGATGATGCCTTTGAGATGTGAGCCGCGCGAAGGTCCTTAAGGATCGTTCCTCTGCTGCTCCGCGAGATCCCTGATGTGCCGCTCCTCAAGCCTCTCGTTCATGGCGGTTCTTTTTATGATGTCCTTCACCAGGGCGTCCAGATCCGATCCGTTGTTGTAGTCGGCCGGGGCAAAGTAGCGGATCCTCTTCTCCCGCATCATTTTCCAGACCTTGGCCTTGTCCTGCGTTGTCGCGTCAAAGACCCCTATGGAGTGACCGCCGTTGGTGTTCACGAGCTTCATGCAGGGGATATCGGTGTCGCTGTCTCCGATGTAGATCATGTTGCGGAACGGAACTCTGATCCTCTCAGGCGGGAAGCTGTCATTCACTCCAGGATCATTGACATCGAGCACTCCCTTCTCAATCCTGAAGAGGAACTGGGTCTTCCCGGTGTAGTTGATGGCCTGCGCCGGCCATCTAGCAATATTGTTCTCATCAAAGTAAAAGGAGCTTGCGTAAATCCTCGTGAACTCATCGCCGACCGGCGTTCCCTCGATCATCTCGCGGAGCCCCGAGGAGATGATGTAGTGCTCGACAATGACATTGTTTTTAATGCCGAACTCCCTGATCCGCCGGAACCAGTGCCTCACCCCGGGAAAGAGCCTCACCTTGGAGCCGTACTCCCGGAGGCTCTCCTTGGTCATGGGAGTCTTCCCGACGGCCTTCGTGATCATGAGGTACATCCAGGCAAGGTTGCTGTCCATGCCGTTCTCCCGGGCAAGCCGGTTGGACTCCTCCCAGAACTCAGCCACGTTGTAGCCTACCTTCTGTATGAAGCCCTGCGCCTGCATGTCATCGGGGGAGAGCGTCTTGTCGAAGTCGTAGCAGATCGCGACGACAGGGTTGCCCTCCTTGTGCTTGCGCTTGAACTGGTCTGTCATGGCTCTCTCCTCTGTGGGGTGTTTGGGGGAAGATACGGGTTTCGGTGATTTCCGCGCCGAGGCGCTTCCCGGGATATAGCGCGGGCTGCTGCTCCACTCAGGCTTTCGTCCCGCTCCGGAGCGGCCTCACGACTCCCGTGATTACGCCGAAGAGCATTGCTTTTCCGCTCTGGGGAAGCCCCTGCTCCGGGATGAATGAGATTCTTCCGTCAAGCACTGAGATGGCGCGGGCGAATAGCCCTCGGGGAGTCTTTATCACCGCGAGGTCGCCGTTCCCTGCGGCAAGCGAGCGGTCCGTAACGAGGATGTCCCCGTCGAAGACTCCGTAGTCCCGGAGCGCGTCTCCCTTCATGCGGATGAAGAAGGTGGACTCGGGCTTTCCGATAAGCATGCTCTCGACGTCCTCGCCCTGCGGCACCGTGGGCTCCGCGGGAGTCGGGAGCCCGGCCTGCACGCTGATGCCAAAGAGGGGAAGCGGGGTGTCAGTGACATGCTCCGCGGGAACACTGATTTCATCAAGCGGCTCTTCCATGGCTCCTCCTGTCCCTCCTTTGGGATTGCTATGGGGATTATCGCATGTACCGGCTGATTCTTCACCGGACAGAGGTCACGCATCCGGAAAGACAGCCTCAGGGCAGGGCACCGGCGTGATGATCCAGTGATGCGCGGGGCAGTGTGTATGCCCGGGTGAGGCACAGACGGCATGATTCGCAGAGAGCCATGGGCAGAGCCACTCCTGCCGGCGGAAGCTGGCCTCTATTCAACATTCTCGCTCAGATGATAGAAATCCCTGATTTTCCTCATGATTTCCCTGTCATCCTCGTTTCTGGAGCTGAGCCTCCGGAGCGACGGAGTCTCCCAGAAGCTGTCGTCTATATTCGTAATGTACTGGAACCTCCAGCGGCATTCCTGACTGAACAGGGAACAGCCCAGAAAATAATTGAACGCATTTTTTATCCCCATCATCTGCAGGAGCGTCGGGGCAAAATCCAGGGAGTTCCTTCCGCCTGCGTCGATAACCCGCTGTCCTGTGCCGCCGGTCCAGATGGCGAAGGGAATCCTGTCAGCAAAATAGCTGCGCTGCGTTCCGAATGTAAGGTTGTAGAGATCCGACGGGTATGCCGCATGGTCTGCGGTAAGTATAACGGCCAGATCCTTCCTGTCCCTGACAGATGACCAGAATCTGCCGAAGGCGTCATCAAAGTTGCGAATCGTGTTGAGGAGGATATTTTTGCCGCTGCCGTATTTTTCATCCGGCGAGTCCTGCCCGAGGTGAGTTCCGATGTTATACAGGCCGAGAAAATACGGCTGCTGCAGCCTGCCGCCTGAAACAAGATCCTTCAGTACGGAGAAGAGCTGCCGGTCTGTCAGGCGCTGTGCCCCCTTGTAAAAGTCGTCGGCGCCGAAAACACGTCCGAATTCCAGGGTCTCGAGCATCAGGTTGAGCTGCTCCTTCCTTTCATGGGCTGAGAGAAAGTAGGTGTGGAAGCCGTTCTTCTCAAGGATGTGCGGCACGCTGACGAGATTGCCCGCGAGCTTCTTCCTGAGCTTTTCACCGCTTATCTGCCCTAGTCCGTCGTTTGTCCTGTAATATCCGCCTTCTGTCTGGTAGGATGAGGTAAGCTGGCCCCTGAGGCCGCGGAATGTTGCTGCAGTATGGTTGAAATACCCGTCGAAATACAGGGATTCTCCGAGAAAACTGTCGATATTTGGTGTGAGGCCCCTGTACCTGTTGAAGAGGTCTATCCACCCGGCGGAAAATCCCTCGGCAAAGATGACGACAATATTTTTCCCTCGCAGATCCGGCACGCTCTCTGCCGGGGCGGCATTGCCGAAGGTCTCGTTCTGCCCGTAGATCAGCTGCTGGATCCTCCTTATTTCCGGATCTGTCCTGAAGTCCTTCTGCTTGAGGTACGACCGGTATGCGTGATTGAAATTCCTGAAGGCCCCCTTCTGATCTGCGCAGCAGGCAGCCAGGCACACGAGGCAGCAGAGTAGCATTGCCCTTCCGTGGCGCCTGCAGAATTTCTGCATCGGCAGCAGTGCGGCGGCAAGCGTCAGCAGCATGCAGGTGACGGTGATGGCGGCTGATGACAGGACAATGCGCGGGCCGGCATCGCGCCATGATTTCAGGTTGCTGAACGTGAGGACGTCAATGTAGTGTCCTGTGCTGTATATAGAGGATAACTGTCCTCCTATAATGCAGGAAGCCAGCAGGAAAATCAGAATGACTGTTATAGTAAACGACATTAGAAATTTCCGAATTGGTGGTCGACAATGCATAAACGACATTAGAAATTTCCGAATTGGTGGTCGACAATGCATGCCAATAGGCTAATGCCAAACGTCTATCGGAAGAAACTTTTGGCGTTTACTATAATTTGCATACAGCCCCCCAGCCGCACAGACGAGAACTTCTTTCAGACAGGTATGCTGTCCACAGCATCACAGATGTCAGTTCAAAAAGTGCAATGAGTATCAGCATATGAATAAGACCGGCTCCTGTTTCCGTACGATCATGCTCCCTGCGTCTCTGTCCAGGTGCTCGGCAGTCTCAGCGCAAGCCGGGATCCCGGCCTGTACGCTGATTCCGAAAAGGGGGACATAGTGCCGGAGGCCTGCTCCGCGGGTATGGTGATTTCCTCAGGCGCATATTCCATGGCTGTTACGTGTGTCTCTGTATCCTGTTATCCCAGCCGCGTATGCTTGTCACCTGTCTCAGGCGGCTGACTTCTGAACCAGGCTTATCCTGAGTGAGAGCCCCAGCGCGTCCGCAATGCGCCTGAGCGCCGCTGTGCCGGGGATTTTCGCAGAGTCCTCGAGGCGTCTCATTGCAGAGAGGCTGACGTTTGCCTTACGCGCGAGCTCCTCCCTCGAGAGCCCCGCCTTTTCCCTCGCTCTGATGACTGACTCTGAGAGTTCCATTCCGGGGCGGAGCCTTTCATACTCTGCCGCAAAGCCACTGTCCTGCATCAGTTCTGCAAAGAGCTCATCAAGGTCACTCATTGCGCTCCTCCTCCGAGAGCAACATTTCCGGCTCTCACCGCTGATCTCAGCAGAAGATCTGCGCCATGATGAAGTAGAAGAGCACCGCGAACACCGCGCCCGCCGGGAGCGTTACGACCCAGGAGACGAGGATCTTCCGCACGACGCTGAGGTTTATCGCGGAGATGCCGCGGGCAAGCCCGACGCCCATGACAGCGCCCACCATGGTCTGCGTCGTGGAGATGGGAAGCCCGGTCCCGGACGCGATTACCACAGTCGTCGCGGTCGCGAGCTGCGCCGCGAAGCCGCGTGACGGAGTGAGGTGGGTGATGTTGGTGCCGATGGTCTTCATCACCTGGTAGCCGAGGGTCGCGAGACCCAGCACTATGCCGAAGGCTCCGAGGGAGAGGAGCCAGGCGCTGCTAAGCGACTCATCCTTCCCGGTCTGCACGATCTCGGCGACAGCGGCGAGCGGACCTACCGCGTTGGCGACGTCGTTGGAGCCGTGGGCGAAGGCCATGGCGCAGGCGGTGATGATGAGGAGGATGGTGAAGACGCGCTCCACGTTCTCATAGCGGGTCTTGCGCTCCTTCTTGGAGGGGAACTTCTTGTAGCGGAGGTAGATGGCTCCCGCGACCGAGGCGACGAGCGCGATGATGAGCGAGAGCACCAGGCTCTCAGCGTTCGAGATGATGATGCCGACATGCTTGAGTCCGTTCTGCATCGTCACAATCGAGAGGATGAAGAAGGTGAGCGCGATGAAGTAGGGCGCCATGGACTTCGCCTTCGCAAACGGATGGAACCTGATGAAGATGGTCCGCTGAATCGCGACAAAGAGGAGGTAGGCGATAAGACCTGATATTGCGGGCGTTATGATCCAGGAGCCGAAGATGCCGGCTATCACCGACCAGTGCACCGAGGAGGCGTCAGTCGTAACGAGCGCGAAGCCTATAAGGGAGCCGATGATGGTGTGCGTCGTGGAGACCGGCCAGCCGAAGACCGAGGCGATGATGAGCCAGGCGCCGGAGGCGAAGAGCGCCGAAATCATGCCCAAAGCAAGCTTTATCTCCATGCCTTGGTAGGCGCCTGTGTCGATGATGTTGTCCTTGATGGTGTTCGTCACCTCGCCGCCCGCGAGGTAGGCCCCGGCGAACTCAAAGACCGCCGCGATGATGAGGGCCTTTTTGACCGAGATGGCGTTGGTGCCGACCGAGGTCGCCATGGTGTTCGCCACGTCGTTCGCCCCGATGCCGAAGGCCATCAGGAAGCCGATGACAAGGGCGATGGTAAGAAGGGTGCTTCCGTACTGTACGAGGAGAGCAGGATCCATAAGCTATTTCCTGGTCAGAAGAATTTCAATGCGGGTTCCGACTCCTGCTGCCTGGTCGGAGAGCGTGTAGAGCCTTTCAAGGAGATCATAGGTTATGACCGCGTCAATCGGGGCCATCTCGGTCTCGTGCTCGAAGAGGTCGCGTCTCAGCTTCACCTTCTTCTGCCAGCAGGCGTCCGCGGAAGTCTCGAGGTCGGCGATGGTCTCCCTTATGGCCTTACGCTCCTTCCCGATGAAGCCGGTCTCCATCAGGTCGTCGAGCTGACCCAGGGCCTTCGCGGTGATGGCGATTGTCGCGAGCACGGACTTGACGAGCGCGATGAGGCTCTCCTGGTGGTCCTTGGGGACCTTGAGGCGCCTGCCCTCCAGGAGCCCCGCGATGCCCTTGGCGCCGTTCGCGAGCTTGTCCTGCTCGGTTACGAGCTCAAGGAGGTCGACTCGGTCAAAGGGGAGCATAATCCTGTCGGTCGCGGCAATCCGGACATCGTTCTTGAGGCGGTTCGCGTCAATTTCGAGAAGGCGGATCCTCTCTGCGATCTGGGTGTTCTTGTCGATATTTCCGGAGAGCGTCTTTTCAATCAGTGCCTTGATGCAGCCGCAGCACTCGCTCACCTTCTCCATATGCTTCCGGAGGGGCTTGAAGGGCGATGCCGCGAACATGGACAGAATGCCGGCCATTTGGAGGACTCCACTTAGCAGATAAACCGCCTTATTTTACTATTTTTATTAAGAATCCGGGAAAATTCGGGGAAATCTGTCAGATTCGGCTTTTACATGAACGGTTTGCGTGGCAGAATATGCGGTTCTGCTCAGAAAACGTACAGCGCGGAATGGGGCATGGCTAACATTTCCGATCGCATCCTTTCTCAAAATCCTGAGATGTCTTATCTTTGGCTGTATAATCCTCTATCATTTTCGCAGGTCCCTGCATTGTCCAGCAGGAGACAGGCATTGTCCTATTTCTGTTTTGCTGCAGGTGCAAGCCATGGGTAAAATCAAAAAGCTAATTTCCAAGAATGACTTCTACGTGGCCTGCAAGAGGTTTCTCCCCTTCGTGAAGCCCTACTGGTTCCTCGCGGCGCTCGGCATGCTCCTTACGGTCCCGGTCGGCGCCCTTGACGCGGTTGTGGCGTACTTCCTGAAGCCCTTCATGGACAACGTTATGGTCGCGAGGAAGGGCGAGTTCGCTGACTACGTCCCCTACATCATCGTGGGATTCACCATCATACAGGGGCTCTGCGTCTACTTCGCGGCCTGGGTGAACGGCTACGTGGGGATAAAGATCACCTGGGACATCAGGACCAAGCTCTTCGACAAGCTCACGAAGATGAACTGCCGCTACTTCGAGCAGACTGAGTCAGGCATGATCCTCTTCCGCTACTATCACGATCCGGACAACGCCTGCGGCGGCCTCATCAACAACCTGAAGCTTTTCCTGCAGAAGTTCTGGTCATCGGTCTCGCTTGCCTGCGTCCTGGTCTGGAGCAGCTGGCAGCTCTCCATCATCGCCCTGGGCGTCCTCCTCTTCATCATCTACCCGATGCGCGTTGTGAGGAAGAAAATCGATCAGATCATCAATAAGTCGGTGAGCGTCGGCGCTGTTACCTTCACCATCTACAACGAGACCTCGGGCGGCTACAAGGCGGTGAAGTCATTCGGGCTCAAGGATTTCGTCACCGCGAAGTACAATGAGAGGGCGAAGTTCCTGCAGAAGCTCGGCCTCAGGCTCATCACCCAGACCAACTGGCTCTCGCCTTTCATGCACGTGGTGAGCGCGGTCGGCGTGGCGCTCGTCATCGGCATAGGCGGACGCCTCATCACTGACGGCACGATCACCGCGGGAACGTTCGTCTCCTTCATCGCGGCGCTCATCATGCTCTATACGCCTCTGAAGTCCATCGGCAACAACTACATCCAGTTCCAGACCTCTCTCTTCGCGCTTGACCGAATCTACCAGATCCTGGAGGACCAGGCTGATGAGGAGAAGACCGCGGATGACGGCATCGAGATGAAGGGCATTAAGGACGCCATTGAGTTCAAGAATGTAACGTTCGCCTACGTCCCGGGCAAGAATGTCCTCAACGGCATCAACCTCAGGATCCCCCGCGGGCAGAAGGTGGCTCTCGTCGGTGAGAGCGGAGGCGGCAAGACCACCATCTGCTCCATGATCCCGAGAATGTACGACGTCTCCGGGGGTGAGATTGACATCGACGGCACCGACATCAGGAAGTACACGCTGAAGTCCCTCCGCCAGCACATCGCCTACGTGTTCCAGGACAACTTCCTCTTCTCCGGATCCATCAGGGATAACGTCGCCCTGGGGAATTCCGCGCTCACCGACGAGGACATCATCAACGCGCTCAAGGAGGCGTGTTTGTGGGATTTCGTGAACTCGCTCCCCGAGAAGCTCGAGGCGAAGGTCGGAGAGAGAGGAGTCCTTCTCTCAGGCGGGCAGAAGCAGCGAATCGCGATCGCGCGTGCGTTCGTGAGAAAAGCTGAGATAGTAATCTTCGACGAGGCGACGAGCGCCCTCGACAACACCTCTGAGAAGGAGGTGCAGGTCGCCATCGAGAACCTGATGAAGGACAGGACGGTCCTCACTGTCGCGCACCGCCTCTCGACTATCGTGAACTCAGACAGAATTCTTGTGGTGAACAACGGTCAGATTATCGAGGACGGCGACCATAAGACGCTCCTTGAGAAGGGCGGAAAGTACGCTGAGCTTTACAATATGCAGTTCAAACAAGTAGAGTAAGCCCAGGCGCCCGTCCTCTCCGTATTTTCTGCCCTGCCATAAGGCGGGGCTTCATCATTGGTCCATAGGAGGGACTTTGCATGGGAAGCGAGACCGAGCTCAAATTCAGGGTATTTGAAAAGGACCCCGGCGAAACCATCGACGCCATATTCAAAGATTCAGAAGTAATTTCAAAGGAAACGCACAAGCTCACCAACGAGTACTACGACACGGAGGACCTTCAGCTCATGAGGTCGCGCTCCGGGTTCCGGGTGCGCTCGACGGACGGGGCATATGAGGAGACGGTGAAGACCTCCGCCCGCTCCGGGGGAGGGCTCGCCACGAGAAAGGAGTTCAACATACCCCTTAAGGATCCGCGGCCGGATCTCTCGCTCTTCCCGCCGGAGGCGTTCCCCTTCGAGACCGAGAATCTTGAGGAGGTGTCGAAGGGCCTTAAGAAGCTCTTCTCGAGCGACGTGGAGCGCACCTCATGGCTCGTCAAAAGTGCGTCAGGCACCTCGGAGATAAGCCTTGATCTCGGGGCCGTGAAGTCCGGAAACCTTACGGACGAGATCCGCGAGGTTGAAATCGAGCTCAAGGACGGCGCCGAGAAGGCGATATTCGAGACCGCGGAAAAGATTATAAATTCAGGAAAGATCACGCTCCGCGCCGAGAGCCGCTCCAAGGCGCAGCGCGGCTACATCCTCGCCGGGCTCTCGCCAGCTCCGGAGTATCAGGACCTTGACGCCGGGAAGTTCCAGAGCTCGCTTTATGAGACTGACATCCTCAGGAACGCCTGGGGCAGGTACCTCTCTGCTGAGGTGCTGCTTGACCACGATCCGCAGGGAAGCCTCAGGATCTACCGTGCGATGTGGGAGGCGCTGGAGCTCATCGAGGGCGCCGCAGGACGCCTGATGCTCGGGGAGAAGCTCGGCACGCTTCCCTTCATTGAGAGCCTCAGCTGGGTGGGGCGCCACCGCGTGCTTGAGGAGACCTACGCCGCGACCGGAAATGATCTCTGCCGCGTCAGGATGGAGGAGATCCTCGAGGAGGGGAAGAGCAGGGTGCACGCCATGAGGAAGGATCCGAAGTATCTTCTCTGGCAGCTCCGAATGATGCGCTGGATGGATAACCCCATGGCGTTCGTGCCGGGGAGAGGCTGAGAGAGCATCCTCTGCATGAAATCCGGTGAGCAATCCGGAAGATTGATGCGGCTACGGGCCTGAGCCTCTGTAGTGCGGCGCTCCGGAACCCGGCAAGTGAGCCCTGCTTTCAATGAAGGTGGGGCTTTTTTATTGCGCCGTTTCCCAGTCTGCATGCCCTATGTGCCGGACGTCTCATCCCGTCAAAAATCATCATGTCATTTTACAGACGTGATCCGGTGATTCTGCTATGCTTACGGGTAAATGCAGGAGAGGACAGAATATGAAATTTCATGAGGCGCTGAGAAGGGCAGTCAGGCAGTTCGGCATAAACGTGCTGCAGGAGCACCGGCTGATGTCAGTTTTGGCTGACTACAAAGCCTTTGAGGACTATCCAGCGGTCAAAGAGGTGATGAAGGCCGTTTCTGCCGAGGGGCACGGGAAAGAGCTCTGCCGCCTCGCGATGGACGGAAGCGACGAGGAGTGCCTTCGCTATGCCGAAGACCTCAAAAAATCCCTGGTGAGAAACAGCAGTTTCAGGGAGGAGTTCGCTGAATACGCAGCAGAGAGCCTTGCCTTTGCGCTGGGGCTCAGAACCTCTGTGCAGGAGCCTTCAGATCACGGCTTTGATGCGGTCAGGAGAAAGGATGAGCCTGAACGCGCCGATGAGAGCGGCAGGAGCAGGCTGAGTGCTGAAGTAGGAGTACAGGACGCTCCTCAGCATACGGAGAAGGGCAGAGCTTCTCCGGAATCAGCAGGGAAGGCTCCTGCCGCATGGCCCGGTGCCAGCGGAAATTCCTGCAGTCAGCGCAGATCCCTTAATGGTAGCGCCAGGAGCGCGCAGCCTCGGGATGATCCGGAGGCGCTGTACAGTCTCGGAGAAAATTACTATACAGGCCGCAGTGTCCGGCAGGACTATTCGAAGGCTGCGGAGTATTACTGGAAAGCAGCTGCGTATGGCCATGCCGAGGCGCAGTTCCGACTTGGCTGCATGTACCAGTGGGGACAGGGCGTGAACGAGAATTTGTCCGAGGCATTCAGCCTGTGCCGGAAAGCCGCGGAGCAGGGCTATGCCCCGGCCCAGCGCCAGCTCGGATTTATGTACTACTCAGGGACGGGCGTGCTGAAGGACTATTCCATGTCTGCGAGATGGTACCGGAAAGCCGCGGATCAGGGAGATCACAAGGCTGAGACGTGGTATGAGAAGATCCTGAAGCTGACCGGTTCTGGCAATGGCGCTGGGGAGCCGGGGAAAGGGCAGGATTATGCCGCTCCTGAACATGCAGAGGCCGGGTCTGCCTTTCTCATGGGCGAAAATTACTATTACGGCCGCGGCGTCCCGCAGAACTATTCGAAGGCGGCCGAGTATTACACCAAGGCTGCCAGGTATGGCAGGCCTGAGGCACAGTTCCGTCTCGGCTGCATGTACCAGTGGGGACAGGGCGTGAGTGAGAATCTGTCCGAGGCATACAGGCTGTGCCGGAGTGCGGCTGAGCATGGCTATGCTCCTGCCCAGCACCAGCTTGGTTTCATGTACCATTCCGGAATAGGCGTTAAAAAGGACTATTCCATGGCCGCGTTCTGGTACCGGAAGGCCGCAGATCAGGGAGATGTCAAGGCAGAGACGCTGTATGCCAGAGTTCAGACCTTGATCGAGAGCCAGAATAATGGCAGGAATGGGCAGTCAGTGAAAGGACAGAATGGCGCTGCGTCTGAAGCGCAAAGCAGTTTGTATGGCACAGGAAAGGCGCTTCGGGACGGCTGGGCTTCAATTTTGAACTGGTTGTAGCTGGCAAGAGCTTGCCTGCATCAGCTTCTGAAATGCCGCTGCTACGAGCAGCACTGCAGGAACTGATATTCTTGCAGGTCTGCCTGCATGGCACGTGTTTTCATCCGGCTTGGTTCATTGCAGATGACAGAACTGCACTCTGCCTGGTGTGGCGCGGTTTAGTGATTTCCTGCCGCGACCGGGCAGTGATGGGAGAAGAGGAAATGACAGAAAATGAAGCTTCATGAGGCACTGCGGAGGGCAGTCTGGCAGTTCGGGATCAATATCCTGCAGGATCACCGCCTTATGCCTGTCCTGGCAGATTACAGGGCCTTTGATGACTACCCGGCGATGAAACAGGTGATGAAGGCTGTTTCTGATGCTGGGCACGGCAAGGAGTTCTGCCGCATCGCCCTGGGTGAGAGTCCTTCAGAGTGCCTCAGCTATGCAGGCAGCATGAAAGAGGCACTCATCAGAAACAGCCATTTCACTGAGGAGTTCGCCGGTTACGCTGCGGATAGTCTTGCTTTTGCACTGGGGCTCAGGAACTCTGTGCATGAGCCTTCAGATCACGGCTTTGATGCGGTCCGGAGAAAGAATGAGCCTGAGCATGCTGCTGAGAGAGGCAGGAGCAGGCAAAAGACAGAGACCAAAACGCAGGTATCTCCTGAGCGCAATGAGAAAACGCTGGGGAATTTGTCCGGTCAGGCAACGGCAAGTGCTGATGCAGATAACTGGTTCAGCGTAGGAGAGAAGTACTTCTATGGGCTTGGCCTCAGCAAGAATTACACAGAGGCCGCCAGGTGCTACAGAAAGGCTGCGGAGCTGGGGCATCCTGAAGCAGCTAGACAGCTAGGCCTTATGTACCGTGAAGGCCTTGGCGTAGAGCAGAGCCTCAGCATGGCCGAAGAGTGGTCCAGGAAGGGACAAGTCGCACCTCAACAGCGGAACAGCAGTGCTGCCTCAGAGGATGATTCTGCAGAGAGCTGGTTCCTCGTAGGCGAAAAGTTCTACTATGGTCTTGGTCTCAGAAAAAATTATACAGAGGCCGCCAGGTGCTACAGAAAGGCTGCAGATCTGGGGCATGCCAAAGCCGCAGAGCAGCTCAGATTAATGTACCGTGCAGGATTTGGGAGGAACTGAGCCTGGGCAGATCATGCCGCGCCAGAGAAGCATGAAGCAGATACTATGTTCCTGCGGAAGAAAACATCTTCCATGGCTATGGGACTGAGCAGAATTTTGCCACCGTGGCGGAATATTACCTGAAAGCGGCTGAGAAGAAGCATCCCAAAGCCGCGTACACTTTAGGCTACATGTACCAGCACGGACTGGGTGTTTCCAGGGACTATTCCGAGGCATAAAAATGGTTCCGGAAGGCTGAGGCGCAGGGGAATACAGCTGCAAGGAATGCGCTTAAGGCAATGAGCAGGTAAGGCAAGGTATAGTTTGCGCTCAATTCTGGCCTGCCTTTTATTTGACAAGCCTCTGAAAGCCTTGGTTTCTGCTGAAATTTCAGGGCAATCTCGAAAATAGCAGCCATCGAGGCAGGCTTATCAGCAGTCCGATGATTTTTTGTAAGTGCCTGCTGCCATGTTACAATATCAGGATTTTGGTGCCCTGTCACAGTATTACGGCCGTCCAGTCCCCAAAATACCAAACATGAGATATCGGAATCGTCAGTACAACTGTCATAGCACGGCATATGACTGAAATCAATATGTCATACAGCTGATAATTTCTGATATGATGCTATATGAGGCTATGGAAGAAGCCACTGCGGACAGCTTAATGGCGCAGGGTTTCAGAATCTGGTCAGCAATCATGGGAGGACTCATGGTATCTGAATCTGTCAGGGTAAACCCCAGGCACACGTGCCCGGAATGCGGCTCGGATGATGTCGAGCTCGTGAGAGCTGACGCCGCAGGCAGGCCTAAGTTCATCGGAAAGCTCCTTGATTTGCTGGAGAACCAGGGCTCCCGCCGCGGGCAGTACATCCTTGTGTGCCATAAGTGCGGCCACCGCTCAATAATCTTCTTTCAGTAGCCGGATCCGGCTGGGTTTGCGGTCTGCCTGCTTCAGGAGCTGATTTGCAGGCGCTCCTTGTGCCGCATTTTTTTTCAAAAATTCGCAGTCTGAAGAGTTTTCAAGTAATGGCAGGGTATAGATATGAAGCTGCATGAAGCACTGAGAGCTGTCCTGAAAAAATCTGGATCCAGCGTCCTTGATGACAGGCGTTTCCTGAGCTTCCTCGCTGACTACCGGGCATATGATGATTACCCAGCGATGAAGCAGGTCATGAAGGCTCTTGCCGATGGTGGCTACGCCAGAGAGTTCTCCTGCCGGATCAGAAACAAAAACGATCGTGACACCAGGCTCTATGCCGCTTATCTTAAAAGAGCGCTTTCCGAGGCCTATGATTTTAAGCAGGAGTTTGCCTGCTACGCGGCTGACAGCATTGCCTACGCCCTTGAGTTCACTGACAGCGTGAATGAGCCAGCCGATCATGGCTACGATGCCATTGATCCCAATGCTTCTCACGCGGGGGACAGTGCCGCGCAGAATGAAGAACATCCCGTTTCTCATGGAGATAGCAGCGTTCAGGTTTATATTCAGAAAAAGGCTGAACAGGGCGATGCCGAGGCTCAGAAAATCCTTGGCGACATGTACTTCGATGGAGACTTGGTCAGTAAGGAACGCGTTCAGGCATTTAAATGGTATCGAAAGTCGGCAGAACAGGGGAATCCTGATGCGCAGTATTGTCTGGGGGATATGTACGAGAGAGACCTTGGTACAGGAGAAAATAACACGGACAGCGATGACTTCAGCAGTAAAATTGATAAAAACTGGGCTGAAGCTGAGAAATGGTATCTCAAAGCCGCTGAGCACGGGAATCCTGACGCCATGAAAAGGCTTGGCTATGAGTACGGCAGCAGGGCAGAAATTGCATGGTTTCATGATAAGTATGATAAGACGGACAAGCATACTGAGTATGCGCAGAAGTCAGCAATGTGGTACCAGAAAGCTTTAGAGAGGCTCATGATGCTCTCTGAACAGGGCCATACCAATGCCATGCTCAGCCTTGGCCGTATGTATCGTGATGGTGAAGGTGTAAAGAAAGATCCCTCAGAGGCTGAGAAATGGTTCAGTAAAGCCTCTTCACTAGGAAATGAATGGGCCGGAGTAAATCTTGGGGATATGTACCGTTCAGGTAAAGGTGTCGGGCGCAGCGGCATTGCAGCCGTTAAATGGTATATGCAGGCTGCTGGCAATGGATCAGTGCGTGCCAAGATTGATCTTGGCGATATGTATAAAAACGGCGATGGCGTTGCATGCGATTATACCAATGCGATGAAATGGTACAAAAAGGCAGCCGGGCAGAACAGCTCGGAGGCTATCTTTAATATTGGCAGCATGTACAGATACGGGCAGGGCGTCAGGCAGGATTTCGACGAGGCCGCAAAATGGTACGGCAGGGCAGCGCTTCTGGGGGATTACGATTCACCGTATGAGCTTGGTGAAATGTACCGGGATGAGTCCTGGAGCAGACATGATCTGAATGAGGCCCTGAAATGGTACAGGAAGGCTTCTGATAAGGATAACGGCGCCGCACAGTACCGAATCGGCACAATGTATGAGAATGGAATAGGCGTTGAGCGAAATCAGGATGAGGCCCTGAAATGGTACGAAAAAGCTGCCGAAAATTGTGATGAGAACGCAGAAAAAAGGCTGTATCAGATTGACCTCGCTGCCGCGCAGCGCGGAGATGCAGAAGCGCAGTACAGGCTTGGCGAAAAATATTCTTGCGGCCAGGGCGTTGAGGAGGATGATAAACTGGCTGTAAAGTGGTACCGCAAGGCCGCAGAGCAGGGCAGTGCCGAGGCGCAGAAAGAGCTTGGTGATATGTACAGGTATGGCTTCGGTGTTGAAGAGGATTATAAAGAGGCAGTAAAGTGGTACCGCAAGGCCGCCGAGCAGGCGAACCGCGACGCTATGCTGAATCTTGGCCTTATGTATAGAGACGGCTTGGGGGTTGAGAAGGATCCGGCAGAGTCGGATAAATGGTTCAAGCTCTATGAGCAGTGATGCCTGCAGGAACCAGAAATGGAAGGAGTCTGTTGAGCTTTATAAGCAGCCTCAAAGCGATGAGGCTGCCAAAAATCACTGAATAAGCGCTTTATTTCCCGAGCCTGGAGGCTATAGAAAAATCTCTGTAAATTTAAAATCGTAAAGATTAAAAGGCTTCTATGGTAAATTCAGATTCTCGAATGGAGGCCTTTATATGGCAACA
>ONIT01000093.1:14864-32472 GCA_900317945.1 uncultured Pseudomonadota bacterium | reverse complement strand
TGTGCTGCTGAGGAATCCCGCAAGGGTTGATTACGGGAGGCTCTGCGGGAACATCCTGTCGGCTGTCGGGCTCGCGCTGATACTCACTGCGGTATTCGCCCTCGACAGCAAGGACTTTCCGGGGTACAAGGCGCTTCTGCCTGTCATGGGAGCAGTCCTCATGATAGCTGCCGGGAAGGACTCGTTCCTCAACCGCTGCCTGCTCTCGAACAGGGTAATGGTCTGGTTCGGGCTTATCAGCTATCCTCTATACATTTGGCACTGGCCGTTCCTCTCGTTTGCCTGGATAGTTGGAGGCGAGATACCAGAGCTCAGAGTGAGGATTGGCTGCGTGGTGCTGGCGGTTGTCATGTCAGCTGTCACCTACTATTTTGTGGAGCCGAGGCTGAGATGGGGCAGGTTAGGAGGATACAAGGCGGCAGGGCTCCTGAGCGTCATGGCTGTCATCGGAGTCACAGGATATTCGATTGAGAGACATGAAGGCTACACTGCAAGGATGAACGATCCTGAGCAGCCGGTGATCGACGCGATAAACAAAAGATTGAATGAAGATAACAACAGATGCCTGAAATTGATCCCTGACTGGAAAACTCTGAGTGACGGCAATCAGTGCAGATTGCAGCGATCACCAGGAACAAATACGATTGCGCTTATCGGAGACTCTCATTCCAATCATCTCTATATGGGGCTCATAAGCCAGGCAAAGGAGAATGAAGGCATTGCGGTTTTCCCGGCATCAGGCGCCGTTCCGCTTATCGGCCTGCATTCTATGCCGGACAGCAGGCCTCATACCGATCATCTCATATCTGAAGGCTTCGGCTACATACTCAGCCACCGGAACATCACAAAGGTCGTGCTTTCCCATCACCCGTGGGTTTCCTGGCACGATGTTGTTGATACCCGGAATCCTGACAACCATGACTTCAATTCAATCCTTCATGACGGCTTTGTCAGGACCTATGACGCACTGACAAAGACAGGAAAAGAGATATATGTTGTTCTAGATAACCCTCCATACTATGAAAACGAAAGGTGGTCAAAGTGCCAGGCTTCTGCGGTCAGACGTCCTGCCGCTATTCCGGATTTCCTTTCTTCGAAAAATGCCAAAATATGCTCTGTCAGACAGTCAGAGCGGGATGACAGGGAAAAAATAGAGAATTGGAGCAGAATTGCCCACGAGACAGCAGCTGGCTATAAGAATATCCACTTCATTGATCTTGCAAAGGTCTTTTGCGAAGATGGGATTTGCTCAATGCTTGATCAAAAAGGGAACATGCTCTATCGTGATACCAACCATCTGAATGTCAGGGGCTCGCTCTATGCTGCTCCCTTTATAATCAGCGAGCTGAGAAAATAGCGGTCAGAAGGACACGGACATGCACACACCTCGGAAAGCGGCATTTGCCAGCCAGGCCTTTTCATGGCCTCCCTCAGCTTCCGCAAGTGCCGCAGAGGTCTTCTTCCGGAAATTCATTTTTTCTCTGAATACCGGCAGAGAGCGGCAAGAGGGCAGCTACCGCAGAGCGGCCTCTGCGCTTTGCAGGTATATCTCCCGTGCAGGAGGAGATAGTGGTGCGCGTTCCTGATGTACTTCTCTGGAGTGATTGCCTCAAGATCCTTCGAGACGCCTGACGGGGTTTTTGCTGAGGAGAGCCCCAGCCGGTGCGCGACGCGGAGTATATGGGTGTCAACCGCGATGACGCCCTTGCCGAAGCCGACGTTCAGGACCACCTTGGCGGTCTTCTCACCGACTCCGGGGAGCCTCACGAGCTCCTCCATGGTCTCCGGCACCTCTCCGTTGAACTCCGAGACGAGGATTTCCGCAGCCTCAATAATATGTTTCGCCTTGGTATTGGCGAGACCCACAGTCTTCACGATGTCCCTGACGCGCTCCTCGCCAAGCTCAAGCATTTTTGCGGGGGTCGGCGCCAGCCTGAAGAGCTCCCCCGTTACCGCGTTGACGCTTTTGTCGGTCGCCTGCGCCGAGAGCATCACAGCCGTGAGGAGCTCATAGACCGAGCTGTACTTAAGCTCCGCCTTCGGCTCCGGTATGGCCTTCGCTAGCGCAGCGTAGACCTTCTCCGCGAGCGCCTTTCGTGCCTCCAGCCCGGAGTTTTTCTCCTGAGACGCGTCAGCAGCAGCCATGCCCTGCCTCGCTGCCTGCATTCTTCACGCTCTTTCCCCTTGCCTCAATCACATTGTGGAGAGCCACGAGGAACCCCTGGGTGATGAACGCTCCCGGGGGCAGTACCGCGATAAGCACTCCCGAGTCAGCGCTGAAGAGCACGGTCTCAAGATTTTTCCCCGCGTCGCCTATAAGCTGCTCGAAGCCCGCGAGCCAGTGCCCGGTGCCGATGATTTCCCTGATTGAGCCGATTACGAGGAGCACTATTGAGAAGCCGAGCCCGGTGAAGAGCCCGTCTGTAAAGGATTCTCCTATAGGATGCCTGCTCGCGAACGACTCGGCCCGGCCGATGATGATGCAGTTCGTGACAATGAGAGGTATGAATATTCCGAGCGCGCTGTAGATGTCCGGGACGAACGCCTCCATCACGAGCTCCAGCGATGTAACAAGACCCGCGAGTATCAGCACAAACACCGCGATCCTGATTTCCGGCCTCAGCGTTTTCCTCACGGCAGAAATCAGAGTGTTGCTCACGGTCAGCACCGCGGTTGTCGCGAGACCCATGCCGAGCGCGTTCACCGCGGAGTTGGTTACGGCAAGGGTAGGGCAGAGCCCCAGCATCTGCACGAGCGTGGTGTTGCTGTTCCAGAGGCCGTTTTTCGCGATGGTGAGATATTTTCCGATCATTTCTTTCCTCCGCATGGAGTCTGGAACTTGCTGAGACCTTCAGGCGACGCGAGATCCTTCTCGAGCTCAAGGAGCCCGCCTACCGCCTCGGTGATGGCCCTGGGCGTGATGGTGGCCCCCGTAAAGGAGTCGAAGTCGCCTCCGTCCTTCCTCACCTTAAACGTAGCGTTCCCGAGGCTCTTCCCCCTGAATGACTTCAGCCAGTCAGACTTCCCCTCCTCGACCTGGTCGCCGAGCCCCGGCGTCTCCTGATGCCTCAGAACCTGCACGCGCCTTACTGTGCCGTCCACCGAGGTTCCGGTCAGGAGCTCGATGTCCCCGGAGTAGCCTTTGTGTGTGTAGTAGTGGAAGATGAAGCCCGTTACCCCGTCTCCCTTTTTCGCGGTGTAGAGCTCATGGGCATTATTGTCCCCAAGCCTCTCATCCTTGATGAGCCGGCAGGTTCCCGCGATGTTGTTGTCAAATGGGACTCCCGGGAGCATCGCCGAGAGCTCCGCTGTGAGCTTCCGTTCCGCCTCGGCCTTTATATAGCCTTTCGTGAGCTCATTGGTCGCGCCGATGAGCGAAACGGATAGGAGCGCGTAGATGCCGAGCGTAAGGCCTGATTTGAAAGATGCCTTCATCATGCTGCCTCCCCGAGACGCCCGAACCTGATGGGCCTTACGAGCCGGTCCAGGAGCGGATTAATGGAGTTTGCGATGAGCGCGCCGAACGCTACCGCGTCAGGGTAGCCGCCGAAGTTCCGGACGGTTACGATGAAGAAGCCCACGAGTATTCCGGAGATGATCTTGGCCCTAGTGGTCGATGCTGAGCCCACAGGATCCGTGTAGATGAAGAACGCTCCCATCATGGTGGCGCCGGTTAAGAGCTGATCCGTTACGGTCATTACCGGAAAGTCCCCCGCGTCCCCCAGGACCTGGTACATCCAGGAGAAGAACGCGACGGAGCCCAGGACCGAGAGCGGCACCGAGATGAAGATCATGCGGGTTACGAGGAGCACGAGGCCTCCCAGGAGGAACGCGAGCGACACGACCTTCACTCCGTAGGCGCTGATGTCAAGCTCGGAGATGGAGCCCTTCTTCACATAAGGATAGTAAATGCCGTTTTTGCTCTTCTCGGTCTTGTATTTACTGAGGGGCGTCGCGTAGGTCGCAGCATCTGCCTTGGCTGTGGCGTGCGACGCCGCGTCCGCAGCGGCCACGGAGACTCTGCCTTCTGCCTTTCCGGGACCAGCCTTCTCTGAAGGAGCCTTTCCGGCAGCGGCTGTGGCTCCGGTCTTACCCTCCGCGCCTGCCGCTGCAGTGGCTCCGGTCCTGACGTCCGCTCCACTGCTTCCTGCCTTGCCTGTTCCATTGAGCGGAGTTGCCCCTGACCTGGAGTCTGCTGATGCTGTCGCCTGTGTTCCCGCGTCAGCCCCTCCTGCGGCGCTGTCCTTCAGAGGAGCATGTTTTCCGGCAGCGCTTCTGCCCGCGGCCTGTGTCGCTCCGGTCTTTCCGTCAGGAGAGACGCCTGCATGGCTCCCGCCAGCAGCCTGAACTGTGGCCTGAGTCGCCGCGTCAGCGCCGCTCTGGCTTAGGAGGGCTTCCTTTGCTCCTGGAACTGACTTTGCGTCAGGCCGGCTCTTCCCGCCAGGCTCCTCTGCCGCCTTTCCCGCGGCAGCGCTCTTGACCTCAGCTTTCCTGCTGCTCCCCATGGAGCTTCCGTGCAGCACCATCGCCTCGCTCACGGTTTTCTGCCCAGAGATCACCTCAAGGCTAGCGCTGAAACCGAGCTTCTCGAAATTCTCCGGGGACGGCGCTATCCAGGCGGTCATCTGCCCGGGGAACGAGACAAGGAGCAGCACATATGCCGCCATGGCGGGATTGAAGGTGTTCTGCCCGAGCCCGCCGAAACAGTGCTTCACAACGACGATGCCGAAGAGCATGCCTCCGACGATAAGGTACCAGGGAAGATACGGGGGCACCGCGACAGCGAAGATGACCGCGGTCAGAACTGCGCTCAAATCCCCCAGCGCCGTGCCGACGCTCCTCCCTCTCATAAGGACGCAGAGAGCCTCAAAGATCTCGGCCGCTGCGACCGCGATGATGATGTGCCAGATGACGCCGAAGCCGTAGGCAAAGGTGAGCGCCGCGGCGGCCGGCATCAGGGCAAAGGCGGTGCAGCCCATGATACAGGTGGTGCTCTTCAGGCTGTGCACATGCGGAGCGCTTGATCTGATGAAAATCATTTGTTCTCCTCCGAAGGGGCCTGCTCCTCTCCTCTATCCTGAGGCTGAGCCTCTTTGCTGTTTCCTGTCAGAGCCTGCTTTTTCGCCCGTGCCCTCGCGAGAGCGGCGGCGACCGCGGCCTTTCTTGGATCTGACGCGGGCGCCTCGGCTGAAGAGGTGCCGCTTCCCGAGTTTCCGGCGCTTTCCCCGCTTTCATCTCCTTTTGCAGGATTTTCGGTGGATTCCGGAGCGCTCTGCCGTGAGTCCTCTGCCTGCTTTTTTGCCCTGGCTCTCGCGAGCGCCGCGGCAAGGGCGGCCTTTTTCAGATCCGGAGCTGCGGGTTTCGGTGCCTCCGCTGAAGGAGCTGCCGCCGGCTCTTCCGCTTTTCTGACCGGGCTCTTTTCAGCTTTATCCTCTCCGCTCTCCTGTGCCTTCCGGGCCATCGCTTTCGCGAGAGCCGCGGCGATTGCCGCCTTCTTCGGATCCGCCGCGGGAGCAGGGGCTGATGAGCCAGCGCTCTTATCAGCCTCACTGCTCTCCGCGGCCTTCCGTGCCCTGGCTTTTGCGAGCGCCGCCGCGACAGCCGCTGACTTCGCGCTCACAGCGGGCTTGGAGAGAGGCGCGGCAGCTTCCTGCGCTTTATCCTGAGTCTGAGACTGAGCCTCCTGAGCCCCGGATGAGCCGCTCTCCGCCGCTTTCTTCGCCTTCGCTCTCGCGAGCTCCGCTGCCAGGGCTTTGCTCTTCGTGCTGCCTGCGGCGCTGCTCTGCGCTCCATTCTCCTTTGCTGTCGCGGCTGATGCTGAGCCAGACGCGGTTGCGGCCTGAGAGGCACCGGACTCAGCGCTCACTGAGCCCTGGGCTGCGCCGTTACTGCTCTCTGCCGCGTTTTTCGCCTTTGCGGCCTTTGCCCGGGCGAGCGCCGCGGCCAGTGCGGCGCTCTTCGGCTTCGCGCTCTCGGAAGCTGCCGCCATGCGCGCCTTCCTCGCCGCCGCGATCTTCTCCTCGCGCGAGAGCTTCTCCGCGATAAGGCGCTCGGTATTCTGCTTCTTCCTTGCCTCAGCCGCCTCCTCGCGGAGCCTTGCCTTCGCGATCCTTATATAGCGGACAAGCGGTATCCTGCTCGGGCAGACAAAGGCGCAGCAGCCGCACTCGATGCAGTCGCGGATGCGCTCACGCTGAATGGCCTCGCTGTCTCCGGCCTTCGCGGCCTTTACCAGGGCAAAGGGCAGGAGCCTCGAGGGGCACACTCTCGCGCACCTTCCGCACCTGATGCACTCCAGCGGATTGTCATAGGACATTACCTCAGTGCTGTCAGGCGAGAACACGCAGTTGATGGTCTTCGTAACCGAGACATCCGGAGTCGGCACGGTGAAGCCCATCATCGGGCCTCCGAGGATCAGCTCGTTCTTCGCCTCTCCGTGCCATCCGCACTTATCGAGGATATGGCGCACGGGAGTGCCGAACGGGACGATGAAGTTCCCCTTCCTCCCGAAGTTCTTACCGGTAACGGTAACGATTCTCTCAACGAGCGGCTCATCGTCCTCCACCGCGCGCTTTATCGCGTAGGTTGTTGCGACGTTCTGCATCTCAATGCCGAAGTCCGTCGAGCGGCTGGTATAGCCCACCTCTATGCCGGTGAGCCTCCTTATAAGAGGCCTCGCGGCGCCGGTCGGGTAGCGCGTTTCCAGGACCCTTACGATGATGTCATCGTCTTCCCTGACCGCGTCCTTTATGGCCTGCGCCGCCTCGGGCTTGTTGTCCTCAATCGCGATGATGGCAACCTCGGGCTTCAGAATGTACTGCAGGATCCTCACTCCCTCGACAATCTCCGCGGCGCTCTCGCGCATCAGGCGGTCATCGCAGGTGATATAGGGCTCGCACTCCGAGCCGTTGATGATGAGGATATGGGTCTTCCCCACCGCTCCGGCGATCTTCTGGTCCGCCGGGAACCCGGCGCCGCCCATTCCGGCGATGCCGGCGTTATGGATAATGGAGAGGAGCTCCTGGGGTGATGGTGATTTCAAGATCCTCGAGACCCGACTGGTGCGGGGCAGTGTGGAGGCCGATTTTGGCGATGGTGCCGGACGTTGGGGCGCTCACAGGCAGGTCGCGCCTTCCGGAGGATCTCGTGAGCGGATCTCCCTTCCTCACATGGTCGCCAATCTTCACGACGACGGTTCCGGCGTCGCCCGAGTGCTGCCTGACGGGCACGATGTAGACCGAGGCGGGCTCAAGCCGCTCGATAGGCGTCTCCGACGACTCCTTCTTGTGCTCCGCGGGATGGATGCCGCCGTGGAAGCGCCAGGTCTTCCCGGTCCTTATTTTCGCGATAATCTTCTCAAAGTCCATGGCGTATCCTACCTGAGGCTCTCCTCGCTGAACTCATAGTCCCAGTTCTCCGGGCCTTCCTTTATCTCATCCATGATGATGCACTCCGTGGGGCAGGCCTTGATGCATTTGCCGCAGCCGGTGCAGTCCTTTCTGATTACGGTGTGCTTCATGCGGGACGCTCCCACGATGCAGTCAACCGGGCAGACGGTCTGGCACTTGCCGCAGCCGATGCAGCGCGACTCGTCGATGAAGGCGGCTCCCGGCACCGGAGCCTCGCCTGCCTCGGCCTCGGACGGGTCTATGCCCATAATTCTCGCGATGGCGGCCGCGGTCTCGCGCCCGCCTGGGATGCACTTGTTGCAGGTGTCCTTTCCCTCAGCGACTGCATTGGCGTAGGGGCGGCACCCCGGGTGTCCGCACTGTCCGCACTCGGTATGGGGGAGAATGTCGTAAATCCGGTCAGCCTTGGGGCTTTCCTGCACTCTGAACTTCCCGGAGAGCCAGGTGAGGAACACTCCGGCCGCGGCTCCGACTCCCGCGAATATAAGGATTCCCAGAATAAGCTGTGTCATTACTTTACAACCCCCGCGAAACCCATGAACGCCATTGACATGATTCCGGCCGCGATCATGCCGGAGGCTGCTCCCCTGAAGGGGGCAGGAATGTCGTTTTGCTCAAGCCTCTCGCGCATCGCCGAGAACATGAGGATGACGAGAGTGAAGCCGAGCCCGCCTCCGAGCCCGTAGATGACGCTCTCTGCGAAGTTGTGCTGCAGAGACGTATTGAGGAGCGTAAGCCCCAGCACGATGCAGTTCGTGGTGATGAGCGGGAGGTAGATGCCCAGGACCCCGTAGAGTTCGGGATTGGTCTTCTTCAATACAATCTCGAGAGTCTGAACCACGAGCGCTATTACGAATATATACGCTATGGTCCTGAGATAAGTAATCTCCAAAGGAGCCAGGATATAGGTCTCGGTGAGGTAGGTGAGCGCGGACGTGACCATGAGCACGAGCGTGGTCGCGAGCCCCATGCCGAATGACGCGCCGTATTTCCTCGAGACTCCCATGAACGGGCAGAGTCCGAGGAATTTCACCAGCACGAAGTTGTTCACGAACACCGTGCTGATAAGGATTAAGGCATACTCACGCATAACGCGGCTCCTTGCGCAGAGAAGAATACGCGCATTTTACTTCAATTTTTACTATTCCGCTGGGAATTATCTGAATTTATTTTTACAGGGCATACCTTCCGTCAAGCCTCGCGGTGATGAGCTTCACCTCGTCGCCGTCTGCCCTGACGTACTTGAACTCCTTATCCCAGGCACCCACGACATAGCGCCTTGCGGGGAGGTAAAGGGAGTTCGCCTGGAAAATCTCGGTATTGTAGTCCCTGATGAGGGGCCTGTGGGTGTGCCCGTGGATCATCACCGAGCACTGCCTTGCGGTCATAATCCGGAGAACCTCGCTGTCCGAGACCTCCATGAGCTCAAGCGGCTTTACGGAGTTCTCGCTTCTGGACTTTTTCCGCATGCCGGACGCGATCCGCTTCCTTATGGAAAGCGGAAGCGCCAGGAAGCACTTCTGGAGGAACGGGTTCGAGACCGTCCTCCGGTACTTCTGGTACTTTTTGTCGGCAGTGCAGAGGAGGTCGCCGTGTAGTATCACCGCGGAGGATCTGCCGAGCCTCACCTCGCTGATGTCGGGAAGCAATGTGAGCCCCGCGAGATCGCAGAATTCTTTGCCTATAAGGAAGTCGCGGTTCCCCCGGATGAAGAACTTCCCGGGGCGGCGGAGGCGCTGCAGCTCCCAGGCGACGCGCTCCGAGAGGTCTGCGCGCTCGTCATCCCCGATCCAGGCCTCGAATAGGTCGCCGAGGATATAGAGCTCGTCGCACCTCAGGCACTCCTCGCGGATGAACCTGATGAAGCCTTCGGTAATGTCGGGGCGGCTGTCCTGAAGATGGAGATCCCCGATGAATATGCGCCTCATCCCTCTTGTGCCCTGCTTCCTTTATCCGAAAAACTGCTTTGCCTGTCAGGAGGAGCCGGCATTAAGCCGGTGCCTTTCCAGGATTATTAGTCTGCCTCTTTGGCGCTGATGATCTCGACAGTTTCTGTGGGCACGTCTCGCATGCAGTAGCCAAGGCTTCCGGTCTTCACCTTCTCGATCTTCTCCACGGTGTCGGTTCCCTCGGTGACCTTCCCGAACACGCAGTAGCCCCATCCGTCGCGGGTCTCGCTGGTGAAGTCAAGGTAGGCGTTGTCAACGGTGTTGATGAAGAACTGGCTTGTCGCGGAGTGCGGATCATTGGTCCTTGCCATCGCGATGGTGAACTTCCTGTTCTTAAGCCCGTTCGATGCCTCGTTCTTAATCGGATCGTGCGTCTCCTTCTCGGTGAAGTCCCTGGTGAGGCCTCCTCCCTGGATCATGAATTTTTTGATGACGCGGTGGAATATGGTGCCGTCATAGAAGCCTTCCTTTACGTATTTGAGGAAGTTCTCACAGGTGAGAGGGGCCTTATCCTCATCGAGCTCGACGGTGAATGAGCCGAGGCTGGTCTCGAACTTTACTTTTTTCATGGCTGTTTCCTTAAAGATAGAGACGCTGATTATACCTCAGAGCGGGAATACTCAGAGAGCAGTCACAAAAAGAGGGCGGAGAGGAGTGTTTTTGTCTATAATCAGAGACTGAAGCTCTGGTTGCCGGAGCGATACTCTTTTAAGCGGAAGTTAATCATGCTCAGAATCTACAATACCCTTACAAGGAAAAAGGAAGAGTTCAAGCCTATCGAGCCCGGGAAAGTCGGCATGTACGTCTGCGGCGTCACCATCTATGACTACTGCCACATCGGGCACGGCAGGACCTTTGTCTGCTTCGACGTGATTGTCCGCTACCTCCGCTACCTCGGATACAAGGTCACCTATGTCCGCAATGTCACCGATGTCGACGACAAGATCATAAAGCGTGCCGCTGAGAACCATGAGCCGATAAGCTCTTTGACTGCCCGTATGGAAAAGGAGATGCACAGCGACTTTGACGCGCTCGGCATGCTCCGCCCGGACATCGAGCCGCACGCTACCGCGAATATCGACGGCATCATCGACATCGTGAAGAGGCTCCTTGATAACGGCAATGCCTATGTCGCGGGAAACGGCGACGTGATGTTCTCGATTGACAGCTTCCCGGAGTACGGGAGACTTTCCGGGCAGAAACTCGATGACCTCCGCGCGGGCGCCAGGGTCGGAGTGGAGGAGAGCAAGCACAACCCCTATGACTTCGTGCTCTGGAAGATGTCAAAGCCCGGCGAGCCCGAGTGGGATTCCCCCTGGGGCAAGGGACGCCCCGGCTGGCATATCGAGTGCTCGGCGATGAACCACAGGTACCTTGGAGACAAATTTGACATCCATGGCGGCGGGTCAGACCTTATATTCCCGCACCATGAGAACGAGATCGCTCAGAGCTGCTGCGCCTTCCATACGACCTATGTGAACACCTGGATCCACTCCGGCATGGTGATGATCAACAAGGAGAAGATGTCGAAGTCCCTCGGGAACTTCTTCACCATCCGCGATGTCCTGAAGGAACACGCCCCGGAGGCGGTGAGGTTCTTCCTCCTCTCGGGGCAGTACCGCACCGCGCTCAACTACTCGAAGGAGAACCTCGAGCAGGCAAGGGCAGCCCTCGCGCGCCTATACACAGCGCTCCGCGGCCTCGAACTTCCGGCATCTGCTGAAAGCGATGATTCTTACGCTGAGTACGAGAAGCGCTTCCGCGAGGCGATGGACGATGACTTCAACACGCCTCTCGCGCTCTCGGTCCTCTTTGAGCTCGCTAGGGAAGTGAACAGCCTCAGGGAGAAGAATGACGAGTCCGCAGTGAGTGCAGGGCTGATGCTCAGGAAGCTCGGCGGAGTGCTCGGCATCCTCCAGAACGATCCGGAGAGCTTCCTTAAGGGCGGCAGCTCCTCAGACGATGAGGGCGGCGATGCGGAGATTGAGGCGCTTGTGAAGGAGCGCAATGACGCGAGAAGCCGCAAGGACTGGAAGGCAGCTGACGCGGCGCGCAATAAGCTTCAGGAGCTCGGCATTGTCCTTGAGGACGGGCCGAACGGCACAGTCTGGAGAAGGAAGTAGGGCAATTGCCATTGATTTGTCGGGCAGGACAGTCAATTCCCTGAGACAAAACGTCAATTTCTTCTGCTGTTTGCTTGCGGAACATCTCTATTGAGACTGCTGGTTGATGGAATGGCGAAAATCAGCAGTCTATTTTTTTGATAGCAGCAAAGGCCGGTCCTGTGATCTCAATGTAATTATCTGCGGAGAGTTTTCTGCAGGCAGTTTCATCTATGCTGTATGCCGTTATAATTGTACAGCATTGTTTTATCGGTTTTTAAGGGGTTTCTAGCATGAAAAAGCGCCTCGCTATTTACTGCTTTTACGATAAGGACGGGATTGTTGATGACTACGTGGTATTTTTCCTCAGGGCACTCAGGAAAACAGTATCCAGAATCTGCTGCGTGGTCAACGGCAGACTGACCGAAAACGGAAGAAAAGCCCTTTTGTCGTGCACCGATGAGCTGACTGAAAGGGAAAATACCGGATTTGACGCGTGGGCATATGCATTCTTTGCGAACGGAAGAATCGATGAGCTCAGGGAATATGACGAGCTCGTGCTCTGCAATAACTCGTTTTTCGGCCCGCTGTACCCTCTTGATGATGTTTTCCAGGAGATGGAAAGCAGACCAGATAAATGTGACTTTTGGGGGATAACGGTTGGTTATAACGGCGGTTCTGATGCTGCCGTAGATAAATCACATGAACAGAAGTCCGAGACTGGCTATGTTCAGCCGTATTTCATGGTCTTCACCAGGAAGGTATTTTTATCGTCTGCTTTTGAAGGATTTTTTAAAAAGATTCCTTCAGTCGCCACTTCCTCCGAGAGAGCCAGCCTCTACGAGCAGCTTACACATGTACTGCTGCACGCTGGTTTTATCTGTGACTGCTTTATAAACAGCAAGGAGCTCTCAGCAGCAGGCAGTGCCCTCCTTTGTCCGGATCTTCTTGTGAGGAATAAGTGTCCTTTCGTGAAACGAGATGTGTTCTTCGCTGATTATGCCAATTTTTTCGCCGCCGGGCGCGGGCAGAATCCAAGAAAATGCCTCGATTATGTAAAGAACAACACAGCCTATAACGTTGATCTGATCTGGCAGCATATCCTCAGAACCCAGAAAATGAGCGTCCTGAGGCAGAACCTTAACCTGAATTACATTCTGAGCTCAACAATAAGCGGGAAGCTTGCAAATCCTTCCAGAAAGGTTGCGCTTGTCTGCTATGTCTATTACCCGGATGATGTTGATGAACTGCTGTCATATGCCAGAAATGCCGAATGGCTTGCCGATTTGTATTTCGTATCAAGCAGGGATGACACTTTGGCGGCTGCAAGAAAATGCCTCTCTGATTCTTCTTTTTCGTCAGTCAGATTTTTAAAGAAGACAAACAAAGGGCGGGATCTTTCTACATATCTTATAGACTGCGCACCGCTGTTTGATTCATATGACTATTTATGCTTTATTCATGACAAGAAAAGCCCGCACCTTGCAACTCATAGCCTGACCCGTGATTTTTTCAGAATGTGCATTGAGAGCATGCTCATCTCGAAAGAGTACATCATAAATCTCCTCAATGCATTTGAGGCTCACCCGAGGTTCGGCGTCGCTGTAATGCCTCCTCTGAATTTCGGCCCGTTTTATACAAGTGATTACTGGCTTAATCCCGGAAACCGTGAGCATATTATTAATCTGATCAAAGTACTTGATCTCAATGTTCCATTCGATAAAAACCCAGTAGCTCCCTACGGCGATATGTTCTGGTGCAGGACTGCCGCCATGAAGAAACTTTTTGGCAAGCACTGGACATATGATGATCTTCCAGGGGAGCCGATCCCCCCTGACGGAACCATCCTCCATGCGCTCGAGAGAATTCATCCGTTTGTGGTTCAGTCGTCAGGCTACTATTCTGCGTGGGTTCATCCTGACTGCGGCGCGGCAACGTACATGAACAACATTTACTATATCGACAGAACACTCAATGAAATGCTGTTCAGCATATATGGCTATACTAATCTTCCCCTGATGGTTGGAAATATACGCAATTCCCAAGACACCATCGGCAAAGCCGCAGCCGACAAAGCGGCAGCAGAGGCCGCATCTGGGAGAGCATCAGCAGACAGGGCAGCGGCTGATGCTGCATCCGGCAAGGCGTCTGCGGACAGGGCAGCTGCGGAGGCAGCATCCGAGAAGGCATCAGCAGACAGGGCAGCAGCAGAGCAAGCAGCCGGCAGGGCCGCTGCAGACAGGGCTGCTTCCGAGAAATCTTTGGCGGAGAGTGTGCGTCAGATGAAGATTGTCTCTTCATGGGTCAAGGCCGAGACAGATTCCGCCCTGAGCCGTGTCAGCCTGATAGATCGGCTCCGGTACAGATACATGCATCGCTCTGTCCGACAGTTGCTGAAGAAAGAAAAAAAGGAATTTATCGAGTTTATTTCAGACAAAAAGGATATTTGGGATCCTGATTATTACCTTAAAGTGTACACCGATGTGGCGAATGCCGGTTTTTCTCCTATGGAGCATTATCTTAAAAAAGGATGGAAAGAGAACCGAAATCCGTCAGGTAGTTGCGTGACGAATGACTACCTCATGGTAAATCCTGACTGCAGACTGGCAGGCATATCACCTCTTGAGCATTACTATATCAACAGCAAATCAAGGGCTGTTTTCCGGTCATTTGGCGAGCTGAAGGATTACGCTGACAGGCATGGTTTGGAAATTCTGAAGAAGTCCTCAAAATTCAGTCCGGATTATTACATGAAGTGCCTGAAGAAAAAACATGGAGGCGTTGCTGAAGGTCTTGATCCTTATTCATATTATCTGGAGCACGGCGCGTATGATGCTGTGAGCCCCGGCATTGGTTTCAATGCCTGTAAATACCTTGAAAGATTTCCAGCCTTACGCTTCTATGGCATCTGTCCGGTTGTCCATTATGAGCTTATTGGCAAATACATGTAGCTGTGTCAGCAGACTTCAGTAATGCTGAATATTTCAGCGCTCTTCACGGGATATGCCGGAAGTGCGTGTTGCGTACTGTTTCCAGATGGCTGCAAAGTTAAACAAAAGGTGAATCAGGAGACGCCGAGATGAAAAGCCGCCTTGCTGTTTACTGTTTTTACGACAGAGACGGAGTCGTTGATGATTATGTCATCTACTTCCTCAGGGAGCTCCGGAAAACGGTCTCACGGATCTGCTGCGTAGTGAACGGCAAGCTCACGGATAAAGGCCGGAAGGCCCTTGAGAAATGCTCCGGCGAGGTTATCGAGCGGGCAAACGAGGGGCTTGACGCCGGCGCGTATGCCTTTTTCGTGAAAAGCCGCTATGACGAGATCAAGTCATACGATGAGCTCATCTTCTGCAACAACTCTTTCTTCGGTCCCCTATATCCGCTTGCTGACGTCTTCAGCGAGATGGACGGGAGAGAGGAGCATTATGACTTCTGGGGCATGACCATACACCCGAGGGCAGAGGGCGTCATCCACAAGTCTCAGAAACTCCCCTATGTAAACGAGCACATCCAGTCCTACTTCATCGTCTTCACCAAAAAGGTCACGAATTCAGAAGTCTTCATAAACTTTTTCAGGAACCTTCCCGAGATCCATGAATTCTATGAGGCGGTCTGCCTCTACGAGCTTGAGATAACAAGAGTCCTCGCCGAGGCCGGCTTTACCTACGGGAGCCTTGTGAGGAATGACGGGCTCCCCCAGGCGAACAGCACCATCCTTTACCCGGACATCCTCATCAGGGAGAAACAGTTCCCTTTCATCAAGAGGAAGGTGTTCATAGAGGACTACTCGGTGTTCTTCGACATCGGGCGCGCAGAGAACGCGGAGAGGTGCCTTGGCTATGTCCGTGAGCATACCCAATACGATGAGGGGCTTGTCTGGCAGCACATCCTCCGCACTGAGAAAATGAGCGTTCTGAGGCAGAACCTTAACCTCTGCTATATTCCGGATGACTCGGAAGTACGCCTGCCGCAGCCATCAGGCCTGAAGGCCGCGGCCGTCTGCTATCTGGAGTCCCCCTCCGACGCGGAGGAGTGCGTCCCGTTCATGGGAAACGCCGCAGGCCTCGCGGACCTCTATTTCGTGTCAGGGAAGAAGGAGGCGCTTGACGCCGCGCGCAAGTGCGCTGAAAGCCTGTCGCTGGCCTCAGCAAAGTTCATCCCGAAGCCTGACAGGGGCGGAGAGCTCTCCGCATGGCTCATCGCCTCTGCGCCGCTCTTTGGCTCCTATGACTGTCTCTGCTTCGTCCACGGAGTGAAGGAGCTTCACCTCAGAAACGCGCAGATGACGCATGACTGCTTCAGAATGTTCATCGGGAGCATGCTATTCTCTGGATCCTATGTCAGGAATGTCATCAGCCTTTTCGAGTCACATCCGCGTCTCGGCCTTGCGGTGATGCCTCCACTAAATTTCGGGCCTTTTTACGAGAAATGCGGCCGCATGTCCCCGGGGACCCGCGACTATCTCACGGATCTGCTCAGGGCCCTGCGGATTGACGCTCCGTTCGATGAGACGCCTGTCGCTCCAGCAGGCGGCATGTTCTGGTGCCGGACCGCGGCTCTCAGGAAAATATTCAGCCGCAGGTGGAGCTATGAAGATCTACCCGAGGAGCCACTTCCGGAGGACGGCACCATAGCGCACGCGCTCGAGCTCCTGCCTCCCTTTTCCGCGCAGGCAGCCGGCTATTACAGCGCATGGATTGATCCAAAGTCAGCCGCCTCCTCCTGCCTGAACAACCTTTACTGGATTGAGAGGAATCTCAGCGCGAAGCTCAGCTGCACCTACGGGGCATCGGGCCTCAGGCAGCTCCTCAGGAATATCGGGAGTGTCCGGAAGCAGCTCAGCTTCAGGAAGCGCTCTTTCATGAAGAGGCTACGCGGAACATGGGACGCGTTCAGCTATGCGCGCAGGCATAAGGCGCTTAAGCGGGCGCTTGAAAAGGATCATGAGGAGTTCCTGGAGTTCCTCTCAGGGAGAAAGGATCTCTGGGATGCTGAATACTACCTCAGGGAGAACCCGGACATTGCGGAAACCGGGCTCACGCCCCTTGAGCACTATATGTCGAAGGGCTGGCTGGAGAACCGCAATCCATCAGAAGGCCTCAGGACCAATGTCTATCTCCGTGTGAACCCTGACTGCAGGCTTCTGGGCGTGTCGCCCCTGGAGCATTACTATGTCTGCAGCAGGAACAGGAAGGTTTTCCGCTCGTACGGCGAGCTCCGGGAGTACCTCAGCAGGAACGGAGCCTTGATTCTGAAAATCTCGCCAAGGTTCGATCCCGAGTACTACACGGAGCGCTGCCGGAGGAAGCACGGGTTCCTTCCGGACGGGTTCGAGCCGTACTCCTATTACCTGGAGCACGGCTCGGAGGAGAGCGTGAAGCCCGGCCCCCGTTTTAGGGTGCATCGGTACTTCCATCTTTTCCCGGATATAGTGACCTACGGCATCTGCCCGGTGGCCCACTACGAGCTTATCGGCAGGTACGTCTGATCCTGCCTGAGCGATGTCTGCAGGGCACGTTTCCCTTTGCCTCTGGCAACCGTATCAGCAGATTGCATCCTGGAGATGAGTCTCTGCGTGTCTGCAATCCTCCCTGACTGCAGTGCCGTATTTATTTCTTAACTAGTACTGTCCACCAGCCGTGCGGGTAGTGCAGGGCCACGTTCTCCCCAGGCTTCGCTGACTCGAACCTCGCAACCTCTCCGTAGTAGGTGTACTCGAACTGGTAGCGCACCGGATAGTTCCTTAGCACAATGAGACAGAGGATGAAGCAGGAGAATGCCATGAGCCTCCGGTAATTTCTTTTGCTGAAAAAGTTACGGAACAGGATGCTGAGCGAGGAGATGAGGAGCATGAAAGTGCAGATCCTGAGGAAGGCGAAATACCTCTCGGCCCAGAACCTCGACTCCCCGTTTATGAGGAAGCCTATCCCGGGTAGCGCGCAGAAGAGGTTGTAGAATGACGCCGCAGTCAGCAGTACCGAGAACATCAGTATGAAATGGATGTATATGTTTTTCCGGTAATGCCAAAGGCTGACTGCGAGGAGCAGCAGATAGGCTGTGAAAACCACGATGTTCACGCCTGATGACGGCGTTACGTCAAATAATGTGCGCCATATTGCTCTGTCTGTATATACATTTAATACCTCAA
>ONIT01000093.1:0-14849 GCA_900317945.1 uncultured Pseudomonadota bacterium | reverse complement strand
CCCCCCGTTGTACATTATTTTACCCACTCTCGGAGAGGAATATATGAAATAAAACTGTATCAGCGAGCAGATGCCGTTAACAGTGCATTTAAGGAAGGAATTGATGGTTCTCTGCCTGAGGAACAGGTAGGCGCAGGGTATGGCGAACAGTACCGAGTTGATGCCGGTGAGTCCAGTCAGCACGATTATGCAGAGATCGAGCACAAGCGACGGGACGCTCCTGTTCTTCCGTATGAGGATGACGGCCATGAGCGGGATGAGGTTCCACTGCAGATCCGTCGCGTTGTAGAAAACCTCCTCGGGGAAAGGCATAAGGACCATGTACGCAAGGAGCATAAACTTCATGAGGCGGGAGCGGATTTCCTCACAGGTGCAGATGAGCCAGAACGCATAGATGTTTATGAGGAACACCATCCAGGTCATAGCCCGCATCGCATCGGTTAGCCCGAACTTCATTGCGGCCCAGGCGAGGATCCTCGGCAGCAGGTGGATGTATCCCTGGTAGAGGGCAAAGGCGGTTTCAGGGAATCCGGTATTGTATTCCTGGCTGAGGAAGACCGCCATGTCCTCCTGCCAGGGCTCTGGGTACATGAAGATCCTGGGATTCCTGAAAAACGTAAGGAAGATGACGGCAGAGACGAACAGCAATGCTGAAACCGCCTCTTTCGCGGCAGTGCTTGAAAGATTTATCGCTTTCATGGGTACTCGATGATTTGATTTTCCCTGAATTGTTCCCCGGCTGCAGGACTACGCTGCCTGTATTCCTGTGCACGGGCGTAAGCCGAGCAGACGCCCTGACGCGTGGCTTGGCGCGGCATATGCCGGAGTGTCTCCTCAATTTGCTGGCGCACTTTTTTAACGGCAAGGCCTATGTTAAAATGTGACACACGCCACAGTCTCGTCCGGGGCTTTGCGGCGGCGCCGTAAACGGCGCGGGACCAGGCTCCTCTATCGCGCCATCCGTTTGTTTGAGAGGCGCGGACCTCTGGACCTGATTATCGCTTACCCAGAACATTTTACGCTATTGTCAGGTTTTATGGAAATCACACTTTACCCGAAGTATCTTCTTCGCAGGCTGTTCGTGCACGGCAGGCACGACTTTTTCAAGGCGGGATACAGGCTACTTTACCCTGAGTACAGCAGGCACGGCATGAGCCCGTGGCAACATTACGTAATTTACGGCTCAAGGAAGGGGTATGATAACGGCAATCATCCGCCGGCAAAGGTATTCTTCCCGGAGGGCTATCTCCTGGAGTATCCCGACGTTAAGGAGGCAGAGTTTGATCCCTGGCGCCACTATGCCGAGAAGGGCAGAAAGGAGGGGCGTGACAACGGCCTCCATCCGAAATCCGAGCTATTCAGCGCCGACGGCTATCTGGAGATGTACCCTGACGCCGCATACAGCGGCATGGACGCCTGGCACCACTACGTCCTCATCGGGAAAGGCCAGGGCCGTGACAACGGCAACCATCAGGGCGGACGTTCGGTTTCGTGGCCGGACGCCGGGCATTTTTACTCGAAACATATCCTCATCGTGGCCGAGCTCTCGATACCGCAGTGCAAGCTCTACCGGGTCGAGCAGAAGGTCATAGCGCTCGAGAAAGAGGGATATAAGGTATCCGTCAGCAGCTGGACCGACAAGGTGAAGAGCATAAACCTGATGCAGGACTGCTCGGTCGTGATTTTCTACCGCGTCCCCTACAGCGACATCGTCATAGACTGCTACAAGGAGGCGAAGAGGCTCGGCATCCGCACGGTATTTGACATTGACGATCTGGTCTTCAACGAGGACATCTACGGGCAGATCCTGAAGAAGTACACCCTGACCGACGCCGAGAAGAAGAACCTCATCGACGGCGTGAAGCTCTACCGCGACGCGATGCTCGCGGCCGATGACAACTGGTTCAGCACCAAAACGCTCTGCGACCTCTCTGACGAGGACTATGACACGCACAGCGCCCTGGTGCCGAACTGCATCCCGGAGGAGCTGTCGGAGGTCGCAGAGGAGTTCGCTGGGGAGAAGAAGGATAGCGGCACCATAAATATCTTCTACGGCGCCGGCTCAAGCACCCATGACAAGGACATCGAGCTCGTGCAGGACGCGCTCGAGCAGATCCTGATGAGCAATGACAACGTCCAGCTGACGCTCATCGGCGACATAAAGTTTGACTACCGGAACATGGAGATCAAGAGGAAGATCCGGAAAGTCGACCGCCTTGATCTCACTGACTACTACTACCTCATCTCGCAGAGCGACATCGCGGTCATCCCCCTGGAGCAGAACCTCTTCAATACCGCGAAGAGCAACATCAAGTACATCGAGTCATCGGTGTTCTCCATCCCCGCGGTCTGCTCCGACCTCTATGAGTTCTCCTCCGTAATAAAGGATGGCGAGAACGGCTTCATTGCCAGGACCAGAGAGGACTGGATTAAGGATGTCCAGTTCCTGATTGATCATAAGGACAGGCGCATCGCGATCGGGAAGGCCGCGCACAAGACCGTCACGGAGCTTTACTCGCTTGACGCGCTCGGGAAGCGCCTCGCTTCGCTCGTCGAGCCTTATGCTGTCAACAAGAAGCCGAAAAAGACGATGATGATCGTCAATATCCTCTACGGCGTCAGCTCGTTCGGCGGCGCGACGGTCGTCGCGGAGAGGCTCGCGGAGGAGATACAGAAGAACAGCGGCTATGAGGTGCACGTATTCTCGACCTACACAGACTTCCACGAGGGGCTCGGCTCGCTGAGGCGCTACAGCTGGCACGGAATCAATGTCTGGGCAGTCAACATCTCCGGTGTGAACTGGGGCTATACCGACGAGGGCATCAGGAAGATATTCGCAAGGGTGCTTAAGCTTGTGAATCCCGAGCTCGTACATTTCCACTGCATCCAGACCCTTGGCATGGACATGTGCCTCGAGTGCATTGAGCAGGAAATCCCCTACTTCGTGACTATACATGACGGCTGGTGGAACTGCGCCAGGCAGTTCCTCGTTGACATCAGGGGGCACTACTGCGGCGACAAGGTTTCTTCGTGCACGATGTGCAAGGCGAGGTGCGGCATTAAGAACAGCGATTTCTTCAAAAAGAAGCACCTTGCGCAGCATATCCTATCCAAGGCGGAGAAGGTGTATACGCCGTCGCATTATTTCTCGGAGCTTATACAGCGCAACTTCCCGATGGTCACGATCAATACCAACAAGAACGGCATTATCCAGAATGACAGGGACTCTGAGCCTCTGAAAAAGCCTTCGGGAAAGAAGAGCGACAAGATCGTCCTCGGCTTCTTCGGCGGCCGCGAGCAGGTCAAGGGCTATTTCTTCCTCAAGGAGTGCCTTGAGTCGTTCGGAAGTGATATCGATAATTTCAAGATCCTCTTTATCGACACCAACCGGAGAAACGGGCAGGAAGGCAACATCAAGAACGATGACTGGCCGCTCGAGACCGAGATTGTCGGCTTTACCCCGAGCAATAAGATGTACCAGATCTACCGCAGAATCGATGTTCTCCTGTTCCCCTCGATGTGGAAGGAGAGCTTCGGCCTAATGGTAAGGGAGGCCATCTACAATGACGTGTTCGTGGTCTGCAGCGACTGCGGCGGCCCGAGCGAGGCGGTGGTGAACGGCGAGAACGGCCTCATCTTCCCGATGGGCGACAAGGAGAAGCTCAAGGAGTGCCTCAATTTGCTCATCGAGAGGAAGAAGCTCATCAAGGGGTACAAGACGAAGAACTTCGGCGATGTCAGAACATTCAGGGAGCAGGCGCTCGAGCTCCTCAGGGATTTCGAGGCAGCTCCTGCGCGCGTACGCCATCCTGATGAGGATGAAGATGAAAATGGCAATGAAAAGGAGCGCAAGCTAAAGGCCCGCAGGAAACACAGAAGCTGACGGGGCGTAAACGGAAAGGCCGGACAGGGACCGGCCGCCCGTGCGCCGGTAGCCTTCGGACTGATTTAGAGCAGATCCGGGCTTCCGGCGCTTTTTATTCATAAGAGAGGGGGCCTAAGCGCCCCTTCACTTGTCCTGCGCTTTTGCGGTGCCTGCAGTCACCGGCTCGATCCTGTAGAGCTCGAGGTTCACGAGATCATAAAGCGGGCCGTCTGCTGCCTTCACCGTGCACTTGAAGGAGAGCTGCTCCTTTTCAGCCTGGAGGTCAAGAGTCCCGACCACGGTTATCTCCCCCTTCTTGTCAGGACCCTTCTCGTCGGTGTAGCGCGCCCTGCCTCTTCCTGCCCTTGCCGTGAGGTATGTGCCGCAGTCAGTCTTGGCCTTTTCCCTTTTTGCCTCGATGATTTTCCTGGCCTCGGCTGCGTGGTCCTTCACTGACTCGCTCCCCGGCCCGCTCTTACCTCCTGAATCCGTGGAGCTTTCCTTCGAGCAGCCCGGAGCGGCGAGCATCATAAATGCAAGCAGAAAGGCTCCCGGAATCCGCACTTTATTTCTCATTTTTGTTGTCTCTTCAAAGTTTTGCGTGTCAAAGCATAATAATATATCAGACCACGGGATTTTGCCGTCCTGTATTTCATGTTTCTGTACATAGTGCGGCAGGAGTCAATAATTATATGAATAACGGTTTCCATCTTACCGGGACTGCGGCAGCTGTTGCCATGATCCTCTCGTCATCCATTATTCTGGGCGGGTGCGGCGACAAGCCGGAAGCCCCTGAAAAGGCAGTTATTTCAGTAAGCACAGTGGGAAGCTTTGCCTCCTTCAGCACCAATGCCTGCATCAGTGAGAAAGGCTGCATTTATGCCTGGAAGATTGACGGCGAGAGCTCGGGATCGGAGCGCAACATTACTCAGGTCATCAAGAAGGCCGGAAGCCATACCGTAAGCGTCCAGGCCACCAGAGACGGCAAGACTCTTGCTGATCTCTCGGCGAACTTCGTAATTGATGCTGCTCCTGAGAAGGCTGACAAGGCTCTCTGGAACTCTCCCGCAGGTCACATAGCGAAGAGTGATGCGTCAGGCGAGTCTTCCGGGACAGCTCCTGCTGATGAGAGCAAGTCGGATACTCCTGCCGCTCCTGAGACCTACGCTTCCGGGGAAAAGGGCTCTGCTGGCACAGCAGCCAAAGCCCCGGCTCCCGAAGCAAAGACTGAGAAGCAGGCTCCCGCTCCTGAGACTTCTGCACCGGCAGCAGAGGAAAAACCGGCGGCTCCCGCTGAAACGCCTGCTCCAGAGCAGAAAGATGAGAAGCAGGAGAGCTCCGGCTCCTCCTCTGGAGACGGCAGCTCGTTTACGGTTGATTTCGGCGACATGTTCGGCTCGGATACGGTATCCGCCGGTGAGTCCGTAAAGGAGGGCTCCGCTGACGCCAAGACTGAGGAGCCCAAGGCAGAGGAGCAGAAAGAAGCTACTGCAGAAGAACCAAAGGCCGAAGAACAGAAGGCTGAGGAACAGAAAGCTGATACCGTTGCAGCTGCTGCTTCAGATGCCTCCGGGAGCGCTGCTGGTGAAACTGCCCCTGCTGAGAATTCCCAAAAAGAGGATAGCGCTTCAGCAGATGAAGGCAAGAATTCAGAGCCTCAGAAGGACTCCGATGGGCAGAAGGCAGATGGCACAGCCGCTCCTGCCGCAGATGCATGGGCAGAAGGCAGATGGCACAGCCGCTCCTGCCGCAGATGCGGCAGCTCAGGAGAGCGCAGCAGGCGCTGCTTCTGGGAATGCCGGGGGCAATGCTGCCGAGGCTGCCCCCGCCGAGAATGCCCAGGCTGGCGGTGATTCAGCGCAGAATGATGGAAGTGAACAGGATGCCTCCGCATATGCAAAGGATCAGTCAGGCGAGCAGCCTAAGGATGCGGCCGCAGAGCCAGAGAAGAAGGATGACGCAGCCAAAGCGGACGAGAAGCCTGCAGACACTGCAGTCCAGACTGATGACTGGCTGAAGTGGTAATTTCCTGGCAAGCACTGCGGCAGCCGCCATAACCTTCTCCGGCGGCTGCTTTTTTTTGTCTCATCCTCCATCCCGCAGTGCTCCGTTTTTTACAAGACTTAAAATATGATAAACTTCACGGAATTTCTGCCCATGGCAGGCAGTTTTCTGATCTCCTGAATGATTCAGGAGACCTGCTCCGGGGCGTTCAGGCCGGTGAGCGCGGGATTTGACCCTAGCATCCCCTTGGCGCCGATGCGAGTAGCCGATACGAGTAAGAGAGATGAGCAATTTTTTCAACAGGATAAAAAAATACTTAACCAATCCCAGTGTGGTTATCCCCATCCTGGCCCTTCTTTTCTCCTTATGCTATTTCGCTGTCAAGAGCGAGGACTTCCTGACCATAAAGTCAGCAGAGATCCCCAACAACAGCTTCCTGTCCGAGATCCTCGCCGGACAGAAATACGTCCAGGAGATCAGACCTGAGGAAAACGGCCTGACCAGGATCAGCCTTTTTACCGCGACGTTCGGCCGCAAGAACCTAGTCACTGTTGACATCGCCCTCTCGGACAGCGAGGGCAATGTGCTCAAAAAATGGAAGCTTGACGCCAAGCTTCTCAAGGACAATTATTACACCCTTGCGCTCGACAGCCGCATAAGGCGCAGCAAGGGGCAGGCATACTATCTCACCATCACCTCGGACGCGACCGAGGGCCATGGCATAACCGTCTATACCAACACGGAAGGCCGAGGCCTGACGCTGAACGGCCGGGACGCGGAGAGGACTCTCTGCTACCAGCTCACCTACCGTCGTTCCTACGCGAGGATCCTCAAGCACGTAAACGGATTCCATGTCCTGACTGTCATCGGGCTTGGCTGCCTGCTCTTCTGGCTTATCCCGCGCCTTTCCAAGTGCAGGATTGAGCGGGCATTCCTTGTTGTCTGGCTGTTCTTCGGGGTGATGTACCTCATGTCAGCAACGCTTTTCAGGATCCCGGACGAGATCGGACACCTCTGGAGGGCATACGAGGTGTCGTCATTGCATGCCATATCCGAGGTCAACCCGCAGACCGGGGACGGCGGGCGCGAGCTTCCGCTAGATGTAGGGCTGGGGCTTCTCCAGAAGAACTGGCGGAGCTTTTCCGAGAATAAGAGGATGCAGGAGAGCGAGAACCTTGTGTTCCTTCCGTTCTCGAATCTCTCTCTATATTCGCCGGTCTCATATGTGCCGCAGGGCCTCGGCATAGGCATCGCACGGCACCTCACCTCTAATGTCGCTGTGATCGCCTACTCGGGGAGGCTGATGAACTGGCTTTTCATCACCCTGATCCTCTGCGCGGCGATCCGGATAATTCCGGTAGGGAAGGAGATCCTCGCACTCGTCGCCCTGATGCCCATGAACATACAGGAGTCTGTCTCGCTCGCGCCTGACGGGCTTGTGGTCTCGGTCTCGATGCTGCTTGCCGCATATGTCCTATATCTCCGCCATACGGTGACGTCATTGATGAGCCTGCGGCAGTACGTGATCATGTATTTTCTCGCCTTTACGATAAGCCAGCTCAAGATCGTATACCTGCCGTTCATCCTCCTGTATTTCCTGATCCCGGAGGCGCGCTTCGGGAGCCGGAAAAAGAAGTTCTGCCATCTTGCCGGCGTTGCGCTCCTTGCTGTCGTGTCAAACCTCGTATGGCTGAAGCTCTGTCACAAGTTCCTGACTATCGGCGGTACTGACGCAGGCGCGCAGCTGAGCTACCTGCTTACCCATCCGTTCAGCTACCTTACAGTGCTCGCGAGAACATATTTCAAGTGGGGTGAGTCATGGCTTCATGGCATAGTAGGCAGCACGCTCGCTGAGCTTAACGTGCCGACAATAGGCTTCATGGTATTCGCCTATCTGTGCCTCCTGGTGCACAAATTCACCGCCGGCATGAAGAAGCCCGACAGGACAGGGATCATAGAGAACGGGACTTTTGCCTTTGTGGTCATCTCCATTGTCCTCCTCATCTCGACAAGCCTGTACCTGCAGTGGACCGCAACATATAATATGTCCATAGACGGCATCCAGGGCAGGTACTTTATCCCGCTCATGCTCCCGCTCTTTTTCGCGCTGAACAGCTCTTCGGCCATCGCGGCGAAAAACGCTGGCGAGAGGCTTTCTGTCGGCACCGCATCCTTCCTGATATGCGTCAACCTCTGCGGTTGCATCGCACTGCTGTTCTTCTGCATCGGGTAGGGAGCATTGAGACTGTTTGCGGCAGGCTGACATGATGCGCGTCCCCGGCGGCAGCTCCGGACGCATGGCGGAGTGCCAGTGGCGTTCAGGTTAAATTCAGGTATCTCGTATTCGGAGTAATTATGGACAAAATTGCGGTTCTTATCCCCTGTTACAACGAGGAGCAGACAGTAGCCAAGGTTGTCTCGGATTTCAGGAAAGCGCTCCCTGAGGCTGCAATCTATGTCTACAACAACAATTCCTCTGACAGGACAGTGGAGGAGGCGCTGAAGGCCGGTGCCATTGTGAGGAACGAGTACCAGCAGGGGAAGGGCGAGGTCATACGGCGCATGTTCCGCGAGGTTGAGGCAGAGTGCTACCTTATGGTAGATGGTGACGACACTTATGAGGCATCTGACGCCACGAAGCTCTGTGAGGAGGTACTTGAGCGCCAGGCCGACATGGTGGTGGGCGACCGTCTCTCCTCGACCTATTTCACCGAGAACAAGCGCCATTTCCACAACTTCGGCAACTCCCTGGTCCGCTTCTCGATAAACCATGTCTTCCACTCGGACATCAAGGACATCATGACGGGCTACCGCGCCTTCAGCTACGATTTCGTGAAGACCTTCCCGGTCCTCTCGAGAGGCTTCGAGATTGAGACAGAGATGACCATACACGCGATAGACAAGCGCATGAACATCAGGAATGTCGTCATCGGCTACCGCGACCGTCCCGAGGGCTCGGAGTCAAAGCTCAACACTGTCTCTGACGGAATCAAGGTGCTGATGACCATCGGCAGGATGTTCCTCCACCACCGTCCTCTCGAGTTCTTCAGCATCTTCGCGGGGATTCTTGCGCTCATTTCCATCGGTTTCTTCATCCCGGTGTTCATTGACTACCTTGACACCGGGTTCGTGAGGAAGTTCCCGACGCTCATCGTCTGCTCGTTTACCATGATGGCCGCGCTCCTTTCCTTCTTTGCGGGGCTCATACTCTCTGTAATCAGGAACCAGGCGCTGCAGAACTTCGAGCTTAACCGCAGCACAGTCCACGCAAGGTTCGTAGGGCTTCTCAAAACGCAGCGTCATTCTCCGGAAAAGAAGGCTGTGGAATAAATTCCATCACATCTCTGTAAAATTTCTGTAAATATCTATGACAGTATCTGCGATAATACGCAGCTACTGTCATAGCCGTTGCCTGATTACGTGGCTGTTCCCGGACGTGACCGGCCGGCAATGAACCTTATGGACCGCTCTCCTTCTGGTATCCCTCTGCTTCACTGGTGCTGAGGCTGTAGCCCGGGGTGAGATCCGGCTGCCGGGCAGGAAGTGCAGGCATGCTGTCACGTGCAGTGTCACTGGTTTGTTTTGGGTTATATGGAATCAGCAAAATCACGCAGGACGAAAGGCTTTTACACGAGGGTCATTGTCGCTGTATTCATCCTCTTTACGGCTGCGGCAAGCCTTATCATCTACCAGACAACGAGATACAACCAGCCAGGCTCGGGACTTTCTTCATATTCCCTGAACCTTGAAACAAGGAACTCAAAGTTCCCCTCTACATCGTATAACTTTTCCTACAGCTGCCTGTTTTCAGAAAGCGGCTCAGTCTGTCCGCTGCAGAGCTCGAAAGTCGAGATGTATCCGGGGCTCTTTTCCATAACGAAACTCTCCTCGGATGTGGCAGCCGGCGACTACCGCGGCATAAGAGTGCAGATCACAGGCGGTAGCGGCGAGGCATTTGAGGTCAAGTCGGCCACGCTTCAGGACAACCAGGTTTTTGACGGGCGGGACTTTTCTGTCTTCTCCAACGTGAAAGGAATGACGATCAGCCGGGATAATGAGAGCGGCATTGTAATTTTCAGGATCACATCCGACTCGGCCTCGTTTGATCTTGACTGCGTCTTCAATGCGCCGAGTGTTTCCGGAACTGCGATCAAATATACCAGCGCGCTGCTGTCCGTCGTGCTCTTCATTTCTGCAATCTTCCTGATTTCGCTCTTCGGAGTGTCAGCTCGTGTCCATACGCGCGTACTCCGGAACAGGAAAAATGGGAAAGAAGGAGTGCTGGCTGCTGTCACCAGGATAAGCCTTGTATCTTTGGTTTTTGACCTTCTGTTCCTCATACTGTTTGTCTGCGGACAGCTGTTTGTCTTCAATGAGTTCACGCTTTCCGCAGAACAATCAGGCTTCGGCAGGTTTATGGTGGAGGTTTCAGGTTCGCCTTATTTCGGCGATGCGGCGGGGAGCACCAGCTTCTACAGCATGAAGGACATGCAGATCAAGGTACCGGCAAGGTTCCCAGGCATCAGGATATCAATGCTTTCTGACAGTGACGCCGGCAGCAGCTTCAGGGTAACCTCGCGGGGAGGAAGCTGCGCAGTGAATGACGGAATCCTTGAGGCAGAGGGGACACTCTCATGCCGGACAGACAGTGACGGCAGGCTCTATCTTGACTTCGGCGGACCAGGCAAGACAGCGGGCAGTGTCATTCTTGTTCTGCTTGCTGCAGCCGCTGCAGCAGCCATCTGCCTCGCGTTCCGCTTCATGAGGTTCAGCTCGGCCCTGCGGCTGATGCTGGTCCTCATCATGATTTCCGCCTATATAACAGGCGAGCTCTGCATGAATGTCGAGTTCGGCAATATCCTTTTCTACAAGGATTACCTGAAGCTGCTCCCTGATGTAGTGCTCAGGAACATCTGCCTCATCATATTCATATTCCTGCTCGCGGAGCTATCCTACAGCAGGGGCTTCATCTGCTCCGGCACCTTCCTCCAGGTCCTGCTTCTCGTAATCGCTTACGTTGCGGTCGATTGGGGAGTGTTCCAGAATTTCGGAGTGAGGCCGGATATCAGCACCATGCTGAGCCACAGGGGAGCAAAAAACTCCACCTTTCTCGTCTTCATCGTGACATTTTTCAGGACCTCACATGCGTCATGGATGGTGCTTGTGATGCTCGCCGACTGGATCCTCATGGCATTCTCCTTCAGGCAGAGGGAGAACAAGTCACTGAAAAAGTACCTGTTCCTCGTGCTCCTCCTCAACTGCATCCCTTTCCTCAAGGTCTATGAGAACCTATACGCGGAAAGCAGCTTCATGCTCCGGAAGGATATCTTCGACATACAGGCCGATGCCGTTCCCGGGGAGAAACAGCAGTACACCAGGGATTTCCCCGAGTATGACTGGACGCCGGAGTATCAGGTCATAGAAGGGCTCAACAGACGGAAGAATGTGGTCATACTCCTCGTGGAGTCGCTCGCGAGCGCGTATTCAAATCATTTCAGCGGACTAAAGGGCTATATGCCCGAAATTGACCGCCTTGCAGCGGAGAACGCCTCGTTCATCAACTATCACTCGACCGGAATGGAGACCGCACCGGCAACGTACTCGATCCTGACCGGGAAGGTATTTTTCTCCGATCTTGACAGAAAATCCCCGGATCTCAGCTTCGAGTACGGCGAGGCTCTGCCCAAGACCATGAAAGCAGCCGGCTACCTGACATCGGCGATTTATTCCTCGGATGATTTCGGCGGAAGGGTAGACATCTACAAGAACAGCGGATTCGACCACCTGTATGACACTCATGATCCGGCCTACGAAGGTCAGCCCCGTTACGTTTTCAATTCAGTCGCTGACGGGGTCCTCCTTAGCCACGCTGCCGATCTGATCAATGGGTTTGACAATGCGGGGCAGCCGCACCTGACCTTCATACTTACCACCTCAAGCCATACGCCATTCCAGAACCCTGAGACCGGCAAAAGCGGATACAGGGAAGTCATTTCCTATGTTGACCGGGAAGTGGGTAAATTTGTGAGACGGCTAGAGGACAATGGGTTCTTCAGCAACGGCACGCTCATTATTCTGGGAGACCACCATCCTCCGTTCACCGGCTTCGCTCCCGGCGAGATCGAGAAATACGGGGATGATCTCAACCGCGTGCCGCTTGTAATCATCGACCGCGACATAGGGAAAAGGACATTCAGCAACGTGTTCGGCCATGACTCTCTCGGGGCAATAATCGAATATCTGAACCTTGGGAAGGTCAAAAAATACGAGTACCAGCTCATCCCGTTCCGGGATCCTGATGCGGATAAAGGCGTAACTGTCATCTGCCCGATGCTTTTCCAGAACCATTATCTCGGCGGTGTCAGGGTCAGCGGCCCCAACGGGGAGCAGGGAGTCTATGACGCGAAGGGTGACAGCTCGGAATTTGCCAGCCATTTCCTAACTCCGGAGCAGGAGAAGAAAGTCGCTGGCAGAGTAAAGTGGCTTAAGCGTGAGGAATAGCACTGGTTGAAAGAAGAGGCGGCGCGGCCTTTCCCGTCTGAATGACAAGCCTCAAGCACTGCCCAGAGAAGGTTCATCTGCGCAGAGCAGGCCGCCGAGCTTTCCCGGTGCTGTATAATCAGCCGCTGTTACGGACAGTTCAGTCAGGAGCAAATGAAAAACAATACCGCTTTTCTTCCGGGGAGGCTCGCAGGTGCCGGCAGGCTCATAGCTATCCTCATGGCTGCTGTGATGATCTTAATCCTGCTCATTGCCGAGATTGAAGGAGTCCTCGGAGGCAGGGGCCTGTACAACTACGAGCTCGGCTGTGCCCTTGTGAACTATTCGGCCGGCTTCGTGAGGCGCGGGCTGCTTGGCGAGATCATCGGATTCATGGATCCGGTCCTGCAGCCGATCCTCTCCGTGATGCTACTGTCATTCGCCTCGCTCGCATTCATACTTTATATAATCCTGAGGAGGATGACCAGGCTCGGCGTGAAGGTTCCGTATATTCTCGCTGTCATTTTCTCGCCATCGCTTATCCTGATGCACAGGGGAGAGGAGTTCGTCAGGATCGACGCGTTTGTCTTCGTTCTGAATTTGGTGCCAGCCTGTTTCCTGCTTATCCTTCTTTCCGGAAGGAACATAACCGTGTTCAGATGGCTCCGCGGCAGGCCGCCATTAAGTGCAATGCTCCTCACAGACGCAGTGCTTTTCCTTACGCTCACGGCAGCCGCTCTTGTCCATGAGATGGCGGCGGCGCTGCTGCCTCCTGTGCTGCTGCTTTTCTTCGTGTATGCCTGGCGTGCGCACCGGACCATGCACTGCGTTATGCTCTGCATCTGGCTCCTTGTCCTCTACTGCGCGATGATGAGCTCCTTCAAATTTTCCGACAGTGACCTTATCGCTGATTCTTGGAAAGGGGTTTTCCCGAACCCGGACTCGTACAGGTACAACGACGGCCTGCTCAGCACGGTTGATAAGGTGCGAGCGCTTGATCTGCGTGAGACAACAAGGGATTTCCTCAGGGACTACAGCGCTGTCAGCTTTGCCAGACTGCTCGTGGCCGCCGTCCTGCCTTTTCTGGTGCTGCTTTTATCCGGAATACGGATTTTCTGCTCATCCTCATTACGGGCCATGGCAGTGAGATGCCTGCTGCTCCTTTCCTGTCTTTCTCCTCTCGGATTGTGCCTTGCGGGATATGATTTCGGGAGATGGTATTCCCTCTGCGCGCTGAACCTTGTGGTTTACACGCTCCTAATTGCGCACCGCTATTCCGGAACCGGGCGTGCCGGCTCTTCACCCGAATATGACATGAAAATAAAGAACGCGGCAGTCCAGGTCATTTTGCTTGCGGCAGCGTTTGTTCTCCTCAATTACCGGATTAACTGCTTCGGGGAGTTCAGTTATAACGGGAAGAGCCTCCCCGCGTATTTCAGCCAGGCTGCTGAGGACTCAAGGCACCTCGTCGGTGATATCCGGCCGTTCCTCAGCAGGGACAAGGTCATAGAGCCGGAGAACCATTTCGATCTGCCTCCCTGGCGCAAGCCAAAATGAGGCGGCAGGGCTGTTTTGGAAACCTGCCTCATGAAAGATGGTGCGTGTAATTCAGTCCCGGAGAAATATCCGGAAGCTGCGGAGAAGTTGCTGAGCATTGACCAGAAGGTAAGGACTACCGCGACATACAGAAGTACCAGGGCGAGATAAACCATCACCAGCTTCCAGTCCCAGGAGACATTCCAGATGAGGCCTGCTATCGCCATCATCTGGAAAGTGGTCTTCCACTTACCAATCAGGCTTACCGCAACCACTGTCACCTTTCCGATCTTGGCCATCCACTCGCGGAGGGCTGTGATGGCTATCTCGCGGCCGATGATGGTTATTGCAGGAATGGCTATTATCCAGGTATGTCCGCTTAAAATACCGGAATTGCAGAAGTGCTCCACGATGAGGACAAGCGCTGTTGTCACAGTAAGCTTGTCAGCGACAGGATCAAGGAACGCGCCGAATTTGGAGCAGAGACTTTATTTCCTCGCGATATAGCCGTCGGCAAGATCCGTGAGGCACTAGAGGCTGAAGATGAGGGCGGCAATGAACTCTGTCCAGTGAGAGCTGAGGTGTCACTCTGCAAAGTCCCAGTGCCCTTCGGGAACATAGAGCATAATGACAAAAACCGGGAGCATCAGGATCCTCGTCATGGTGAGGATATTTGGAACAGTCCACATGGCTTTCTTCCGGAAATTTTTTACAATACCTTTACATTCTACTCCCGGAAAACGCTTCTTCAAATTTTTATGTATTCATACCAATCATATATGGATTATTCATTGTCAGTGCTTTAACCCGCTCAAATTCATTGCCTGAAGCAATATCATGGCAGAACCAGGGACTTTTCAAAATCTAGGGAGAGATCATATATGACAGTAATTGACTTATTACATAATTTGACTTATATCAAAAATTATAAAAATAGTGTTATTTGACTGAATTTGAACATTTT
>ONIT01000074.1:4849-18810 GCA_900317945.1 uncultured Pseudomonadota bacterium | reverse complement strand
CAACTGCCTTTATTCAAATTCAGGGTAAAGCCTTCTGAGTTTGATTCTCGCATCCTCCGTGGTGAACTGCCAATTGACCTTGTGCTGTCCGTTATTGCGTTCTTTCGTCCACGTGTCTATCTGTTCTCTAAGCTCCTCAATCGATTCTACACGCTCAGGCAGGCACTGCCGTTTTAGCATGCTGAACCCGATCTCCTGTATGTTCAGCCATGAACCATGCTTCGGCGTATAGTGGATCTCAAGTTTCTCACTGATACGATGTGCCTCCTCTGGAGAGAAAGCTTCGTACAGCGATCCAACCGTATGCGTGTTCAGGTTGTCCATGACCAGAACAATCTTTTCGGCATTAGGGTATTCATCATCTACAAGCCGCTTAATGAACCTTGCCCAGTCAGTTTTGGTTCTGGTCGGCTGCACTTCATAGATCTGAGTCCCTTTCAACGGCTCGATCGCGCCAAAAATCTCAGCTGTGCCCAATCTCACGTACTCGTCATCGATCTTCCTGACTCTTCCTGGCTGCATCGGAATTGGCTCTCTGACTTCGCCGATGAGCTGTTTTGGTGACTCATCCATGCAGATCACAGGCCGGTTAGCGTCATAAGGCCTTGTGTACACATCGAGCACATCCTCCATCCTTGCGACAAATTCTCCGGAACGGCCTTCCTGGATTTTCCAGTAATCGCTCAGGTGAGGCTTAAGTTCTTTTTTTTTAAGAGCCGCTGGACGCTCATAGGTGAGATCTTGTCAGTGAACTCCAATTCAACAACCTTGTCGGCCAGGAGCCTCACCGTCCATCTTTTGTACCCTTTAGGAGGATCTGAGCATGCAAGCAGTGTCAGCTTTGCCTCAAATTCCCCGTCGAACTTGACCTGCCTTGACGGGCGTTCCTGCGGCTTTCGGTTCAGCGCTCTTTCGAGTCCTTCTGTGCTTCTTCAGGTGGTTCAGAGTTCGCGTTGTCATTCCGAGTGCGCTGGAGACTTCCTCCAGCTTCCATGGCTTGGAGTTGTTCTCGCCGCGGTCAAGCAGCAGGAGAGCCCTGGCGCAGAGCACAGCCCTTGACGGATGTGTTCCCTTGCTGCAAATAGCCTGAAGCTCTTCGATTTCCTCTTTTGTGAGTGTTACCCGATACTGTGTTCCCATACGAAGATCCCCCCTGTCAATTATGGCGGATCTCATTATAGCTTATAAAAGCGAAATATCATGTGTTACATAGTACTAGTATAAAAGCTGATTTTCGAATCAGACGTAAATCTTCATAATTCTATCACATAACAATAATATTTTCTCCACCTTTATCAGTGCGAATGAACAAACGCCGAAAAGTTGAGCAGCCCCAAGGAACGATGCCGCCGTCTTCCTCAGTCAGTACGCTTTCAGCCAATGGCCAGCTTCTGCCTTTCAACCTGAAGGATACTTTTCGTTACTGAAAGAGCTCTGAGCCATGTCGCGAGCAGTTCTTGCCGGAAAATTCCGGCTGCGGTCCGTAAACACGAAAATTCCTGACCTCGGCCGGAGGCGTCAAAAACAACGCAAGCAGAGATTCTGTCTGATCTGCAGTTCCGCAAAGACTGCAGGCTTCTCTGATTATTCCGGAATACAGATGAGGCAGGTGCCTCCCAGGATCATTCCGTCATCCGCCTTGAAGAGCCTGAACCTGTAGCCTAGCCCAAGGTCCTCAATAAATGGCTTGATTCCGAAAAAGTCGTCAGCGCTGTGATAGATGCTGAGGACCAGTATCGGCCTGTCCTTCTTGATGGTCTCAAGCGCTCCTCTGAGGAAATGCATCTCGAACCCCTCAAGATCCGTCTTGATAACTCCCGCAACAATATTGTTCTGCTTCGCATAGTCATCAAGGCGCACTATCTTGATGGTTCTGTCTTTTTTTGGCTCCTGCCCGAACCTGCGGTCAAGGAGGTTTGAGCCCATGCCGTGGCTCGTAAGCTCACCCTCGCAGTTCGAGTCCCCGAGCCCCATTGCAACCGGTACAATGTTGCTCTTTTTGTTCATGGCAATGGTCTTTTCCATGAGGGCATAGCTGTCTGCATCCGGCTCAAAGGCGTATATGCGCCTGCATTTTGAAAAGTACCTGTCAAACACCAGTGCAGAGTCCCCGATGTAGGCACCTGCGTCAATGATGTCCTTTCCGTCTGAGTATTCCGGGTGCTCAATCAGATCAAGACCGTAGTTGCAGGCGAACGTGCTTGTCTCAAAGAGATTTATAGGTAGCTTGTAGCCGCGGTAGACAAAGCAGTGATCATTGAGTTTTACGATCCTCAGGCTTTCCTTCCTGTTGCGGTAGATCCTCTCGGCCTCATCCGGGAGATAGCAGGTCTTGTCGCCCTTCTCGCACAAATGCTGGATTCTCCCGATCATCGAATCAACCATCGTCCGGTCATCGTCTGAAAGGCCGCTTACCAGCCTGTCGTATCTTTCTTCGATATCTGTACCCTTGACGGCATTGTAGAAGTTGTCCTCCCAGTAGCGGAATCCGGCAAAGAGCGTCCTTGACATCCTGGAAAATTCAGTCTCATTGACGCACTGTTTCTGCCACGCTGAGATCTGATCAATCTTCACCTGGGCTGCGGCGCATGAATCATTGAGCTGCTTCTGTCCTGCCTGTGCCTGATCAGCCTTCTTTGCAAGATCCTGCAGGCCTGCTGCTGTCTGGTCCGCTTTCTTTTTCAGATCCTGCTGAACTGCGAGTGCCTGATCGGCCTTCTTCAGGAGTTCCTGCTGCCCGCCAAGTGCCTTGTCGGCTTTCGCTGACGTGCCATCGGCCACTGCCTTCAGCTGCTGCCGGAACTGCAGTGCCTGATCAGCCTTCGCTCCCAGACCGTCTGCTAGTCCTTTAAGCTGCTGCTGGACGGCCAGTACCAGGTCTGCTTTCTTTCCCAGCTCCTGCTGTACGGCTATTGCCTGCTCGGTCTTTTTCAGAAGCTCCTGCTGCCCGCCGAGTGCCTTGTCGGCTTTCGCTGACGTGCCATCGGCGGCAGCCTTCAGCTGCTGCTGGACAGCTGCTGCCTGATCGGCCTTCTTTCCCAGCACCTGAAGGCTCTGTATTGCCTGATCAGCTTTTGAAGAGAGACTGACATCTGTTTCCTCAAGCTGCCCAAGAACTTTCAGTCCATTTTCAACCTTGGCCGCTGTCCCGGCGGTTAAGCTTTTCAGCTGCTGCTGGACTTCAAGTCCCTGTCCGACCTTAGCTGCAATGCCATCGGCGATTCCATTCAGATACTCCTGGCCGGATGCTGCCAGGTCCGCTTTCCTGCCAAGTTCCTGAATGCTCTGTACTGCATTGATGGCTGTCGATGAAAGAACGTCACCTGTGTCTATCAGCTTCTGCTGGATGGATATGAGCTTATCCGTCTTGCTGGCCATCTCCTCCTGGCCGGATGCACTCATATCAAGCTTCGATGAAATTTCATCCTCTTTTTCTATCAGCTGCTTAAGATCAGAGATTGCCTCGCCAGCTTTTTGGACCAACTCTTCCTGACCAGAAATGGCCTGATCAGACCGCTTCAGCAGCTCCTGCTGGCTGACTATTGCAATGTCGGACTTCGAGGATATCCTGTCGCCGATTTCCTTAAGCCGCTGCACACCGTCTATTGTCTGCCCGGCCTTCTCAAGCAATTCCTTCTCAATGGCTGCCGCCGTGTCAGACTTCAAGGATATAAGGTCACACATTTCCTTAAGCTGCCGCTGGCCGGCTATTGCCTGATCTGACTTGGACGATATACTATTTCCTAATGTCTTCAGCTCCTGCTGGCCGGCTATTGCCTGATCTGACTTGGACGATATGCTTTTCCCTAATTTCTTCAGCTCCTGCTGCTCTGCTATTGCCTGGTCAGCCTTCGATGACGATGCCTCACAAATGTCCTTAAGCTGCTGCGTATTGAGTTTCCTGCGCAGATACCTGAATAATCCCATTTTCTCCCCCGATCAGATCTTCAGCCTGATTGACCCGTACACGCCTTCTATTGAATGAGGCAGTTCCATCCTTTTACATATATATGCAAAAAAGCGCTGCTTTTTGTCCCAGTCCCTGGAGACTTATCGAAAGCTGAAGCGAACCAGCCGGCAAAAATTCCTGTATTTAATAACTTACCGCGCATTATTATAGTTTGTCACCGTGCTGTTCCGTCAAGTTCCGCAAGGCTTTCAGATTTCGATTCCATGAGCCTCTTTCCAGAAACATTACAAAAAACCACCTTCCCGCACCTGCACATAGATTCTGAATCTGCTAGAATTGACCTGCATTTGACAAATCTCTTCTATACTTAAGGAGCATCACATGAGACAGCGTCTCGTCATGGGCAACTGGAAGCTCAATGGCACCAAGGAAACCGTAGTATCACTCATCAAGGCATTCGCAGCCGAGGCCAACAAGTACGAGAAGATTGAGGCAGCCATCTGCGCTCCCGCAATCTTCATCGGCCTCGTTGAGGAGAACGCCAAGGGAAGCAGGCTTGCATGGGGCTCAGAGGATGTTGACGTCAACAACCAGGGCGCATTCACCGGCGAGAACTCCCCTGTGCAGATTAAGGAGTTCGGCTGCAAGTACGCCATTGTCGGCCACAGCGAGCGCCGCGGCTACCACAACGAGAGCAGCGAGTACGTCGCGAAGAAGTTCAAGGCAGCCCAGGCAGCAGGCCTCAGGCCTGTTCTCTGCATCGGCGAGTCCCTCGAGGAGTTCGAGGCAGGCAAGACCAACGAGGTCGTTGACGCCGAGATCAAGGCCGTAATCGACGAGAACGGCATTGACGCTTTCAAGAACGCCGTAATCGCCTATGAGCCCATCTGGGCCATCGGCACCGGCAAGACCGCTACCCCTGAGATCGCAGAGGGCGTGCACAAGCACATCCGCGAGTACCTCGCCTCCTTCAGCAAGGAAGTTGCCGAGGGCGTTCAGATCCTCTACGGCGGCTCCTGCAACGACAAGAACGCCTCCGAGCTCTTCCAGCAGCCGGACATCGACGGCGGACTTATCGGCGGCGCTTCCCTGAAGGCTGACAAGTTCACCAGGATCATCGAGGCTGCGGCAGCTCTTGCGAAGTAAGCAGGACTGATAAAGCCTCTAAAGACGCCGGCAGGATTTCCCTGCCGGCTTTTTTGACGCAATACCTAAAAGACGCATCACCCAAAGGAGGAGCGTGACTTATGCTCAAGAAAATCGGAGTCCTCACGAGCGGCGGAGACTCGTCAGGCATGAACGCAGCCGTGCGGGCCGTCGTGAGATCCGGCATCGCAAGCGGCATGGAAGTCTGCGGCATAAGTGACGGATACCTCGGGCTCTGCCAGGGACGCATCACTCTGATGCAGCCGCATGACGTCTCGGACATCCTGAACCGCGGAGGCACAATACTCGGCACGTCGAGGTTCCCCGCCTTCAAGGAGGAGTCCGTCCGTGAAGCAGGAATTGCGAGCCTCAGGAAGTTCGGCATCGAGGGGCTTATCGTCATCGGCGGAAACGGCAGCTACCAGGGAGCAAGGCTTCTCTCCGCGGCCGGCATGCCCTGCATCGGAATCCCTGGTACCATTGATAATGACACTCCGGGAAGCGACTTCTCGATAGGCTTCAGCACTGCGCTCAGCACTGTCGTTGAGTGCATCGACCGCCTCCGCGATACAGCGACATCCCACAAACGCATCACCATAGTCGAGATTATGGGGAGGCACTGCGGGGATCTGGCGCTCTACGCCTCCATTGCCTGCGGCTGCGAGGCGGTAATAGTCCCGGAGCATGAGTTCTCAATTGACGACGTCCTTGCCTCGATGGATCGCGCGATAAAGGCAGGAAAGCGCTCAGCCATCATCTCGCTCTGTGAGAACGTAACTGATATCAGTGAGCTTACGCGCGAAATTGAGGCGCATACCGGCTTTGAGACCCGTGCGACAGTCCTTGGACACATCGTGAGAGGCGGGGTGCCGACAGCATTTGACCGGGTCCTCGGGAGCAGGCTCGGAGCTTATGCTGTCGACCTCCTGCGCTCCGGCATGGGCGGACGGATGGTGGGAGTCCATAAGGGAGAGCTCGTGAACTACGACTTCTCTGACGAGGACACCAGGCTCCATTTTGACGAGAAGCTCTACCAGCTCTCGGCACTTCTTGTCTGATGAACCGCACGCTGACAGACGTTTCTGCGGCAGCTGCGCATTCTGAAAACTTTGAGGAGGAGAAAAGTGCTCGAAAACTACAGGAATTCCGACTTCAATATCACGTTTAGCATCATTAACATGAAGTTAAGAGATGAGTACTCCTCACTCCAGGATCTCCTCAGGGCGTTCGACATCGATGAGGAGGACTTCATGGCATACCTTAAAGAGCATGGCTGCCGGTACGACAAGGCGACCAACTCCCTCAAGACGGACGACTGAGCGTGGACAGAGAAAAGCTGAACGGAAATGATACTGCCGCCACCAACGGCGCACCAAACACTCCTGATGCCGGGACGGTAGAGCAGATTAACCTCTCTGACTTCATGATCACCGGGCGTGAGCTCCTCTCAAGGAGAGGCTCCGAGAAATCCCGGAGAGAGGATGAGGTAAGGCAGGATCTTGTTCACCAAAGGCTTTTCTTCTATTCAATAGAGACATTCTCAAGGAACAAGTCCGGGCCGATTGCGGAGTTCTCCTACCTTGTAGCTGACGAGGGCCTCAATGAGATTGAGGGAAGGAGCGGCAGGTTCCTGATGGCCCTGCCGCCTGATGTACTCCCCGATCCCGTCTGCGCCGCTGCGGCAAGAATTTCTCCCTCTGAGGCGCAGAGGACCGGGCTCAGGGAAAACGAGTTCGCGGAGAAAATCCTCTCGGTGCTCCCGAGGGGGGACTTCATCCGGATCGGCTGGAACAATGTAGGATTCACCGATGAGCGCCTGCGCGCGCTTCTCTTCAGAACCTTCCATGATCCCTACCTTTCAGGTCTCGACGGCTATGAGCGGAGCAGGTTCGATCTCCGGATTTTTACGGGAACAGTCTTTACTCTGCGCCCGGGAATAATAGCTGAGCCGCAGGGCAAGAACATCCTCAGCCTTACAGAGCTCGCGAAGGCGAATGGCATTGAAACCGGCTTAAAGCCCAGGATGATGCTTGAGCTCATGAGGCTCTATAAGGAGAAGCTCCCCAAGATGCTCTCCTTCTACATGGGACTCAGGACCAAGGCCGCCATGTCGCAGTACCTCAAAAAGCAGTCGCTCAGATGGATCCAGATTGTGACATATGCGACCTGGGACGGAAAGCTCCTGGCAATTCCGGCGATGCCTTTGGGGCCTATTACCGGGAAAGGTCCTGACAGCGGGCGCTGGCTGATGCTCTCTCTCGCGGGAGAGCCATCAAAATACATCCTCAATCCATCGCTGCTTGATGATGAAGAGACCGAATCTGATGTGGAAAGCCTCGGGACAGGTGAGGATGAGAGCTCAGCTGACACGGGATCTGCAGGCACATCTCCAGGGAACAAAACCGAGGTACAGCTTCCGGAGCCATCCGGTCTCGGGAAGTATGGGCTCTTCCTCCTCTCGCCGAACCGCTGCCCTGCTGTCGCGCCTATAGCGACGCTCTCTGAGGAGCGCGCCGCGGAGCTCGGAGTCTCGGTTAAAAAGGCCCAGGCAAACTACATGGCTTACCGAGAGGACTGGGAATCGTCCATGTCAGCCGTAAGGCTTATCCTGAAGAAAGCCCTTGCTGAGAAGAACCGGCAGATGAGGGACAGGTTCCTTACTCTGCCGCCTGAGGAGAGGCTCTATCAGGGATTTATACCAGCTGGTGACAAGGACAGGGAGACCATGCTGCACCGTATGGAGAGGACAAATCCCGCGAATGTGAAGAAGCTCCGCTTCAGCGATGAGAGGCTCAACGGGATGCTCTTTGCCTACATCGGTCGCAACCTTCCGGAGACTCTGACAGAAGATGAGCTTGCGGATTGGAAGAATTACTGCGATGAGAGGATAGAAGAGCAGCTCCCGGAGTTCAGGAAGAGATGCGAGGAGGCGCTCCGAAGGTTCAGCGGAGATGAGAAGGCTCTCGCCATACTGCATGAATTTGAGATAGAGCAGTGATTAATGACTGTTTTTCAGGATATTCATCACCCAATGTCTCGCGCGCATTCAGCAAGCTTAGGGAAAGCCCAGGACTGGAGTGAGTTTCCGAGTATTTGTGGAGAACAAGGAAACTGTGACGATTGCCTGGTGAATTATCGAAAATAGCATCTATATATTTTCTTCAGTTATTATGACAAACGTTAAATACATAATTGACAATAATTTTACGTCGAATTGCTGTAATATTAGCACAAACAATAAAAATAAAACATTAAAAAATAATAATAAATATATATTAAAACAGCCTTGGGGGGGGGAATAGACCTGAGACCAACAGAAGTAATTTAACCCATTTCGCCTTATCCTATTTCTTCCTTGTCCTGCTCGTCACACCTCTTGTCTTCTTGCTGTCCGGACACACTGCCCATTTCAATCTGATTCTCCAAAATCGCTTTCTCTCCAATGTTCCCGATTCCAGAATCTTTGCCTGGAGAGACATGCCAATACTGTGGGATCAGTATTTTAAGGACAGGCAGGACATCCCTCTTGCCATGATTCTTGAGAACAGGGCACTGGCTGATGCGCCGTATTTCCAGTCAACGCCATGGAAGGATTTGCCACAGCTCTGGGACAGATACCTCAGAGACCGGATACCGTTCAGGGAACTCTTCATGCCAGGATATGTGTTCACTTACGAGAAGCTCCTCAGAACCAATGTTTCAGAATACGTAACAGGCGCCGGAGACGAGCTCTTCATGAACCATGCGGCACCGGTTGTGAATGCGGCTTTGGGGATTATTCCATATCCAGAGCAGGCAAAAGAGCACATAAGGCTTACAGCAGCTGGAAAGCATGCCTATTTTCAGAGCAAAGGCATTCCATATTATCTCTTTCTGGCACCGGACAAATCGACACTGTACCATGAGCTGCTGCCGTTCTACGCAGGCTGGATCTCTCATACAAACTGGTACACAGAGCAGGTCTCAACCCTGCAGAAGGCCAATATCAGGTTTCATCCGCTGAACGATTATCTCGGGCAGTTCAAGGATCACGAAAGGCTCTATGACGTGATGTTTGACAACTGTCACTGGAACGGCAACGCACTAAAGCATGCTTATGACTACATGGCAGGAACACTTGCAAAGGATAATGCAGCCTTCAGACCTGTCGCCTACGGTGAATACTACAGCCTGGAGGACAGAAAAGTGGTCATGTCCGTGTACGGCAGCGAGGATACCGAGTTCATCAGGCTGAAGCATACTGATAATTTCAGCTGTTCAGAACTGCCGATGCAGTACAGAAGCGATGGCTATAACAAAATCTGCACCAACAACGCTGTTCTTAAAAGTTCGCTCTGGTTCTTCTCGGACTCATACTTCGGAGAGACCCACGGAAGTTACGGAGTGACTCCTTTTGTCCATAACGTCCATACCTACATTCACAGACATTATGGGATGGGAACAAAGCCGTTTACCGCTCTCGCGGACGAGACGCTCAAGCTCGGCCGACCGGATGCCGTCATCGAGGAATACGTCGAGAGGATGGGCGGAACGCAGCATTCCCTGTATGATCCAAAACTCAGAATCCTCGGGGACTATTGGATGAAGACCGGCGGAATTTTCCTCGATCATAAAACAGATCTCTCGGTCTTCAGCTTCCGGAACATCGATCGCCCTGATCCGGCCTCAGGCGAGATTTCAGTCCAGGCTGACAGCAGGCTCACGCTCAATGCACCTGTTGCTGCCGATGATTTGGGAAGAGTCGTGGTTATGGGCAAGCTCAATACTCCTGCAAACACTGCCGTAAAAATCTTTTACCGTGATGAGACCGGCACTGAGAAAGCACTGGACTTCGGCATTGCACAGGGTTCACAGCTTTTCCATGAGACGATCCACGTGAAGCCATTCTCAAAGGTAAATCTCTCGCTTCAGTTCCTCACACCTGGCAAATACAGGCTTGAGAAGATTCAGGAAATCGATGACTTAAGGGAGAGAATGTAAAAATGGTCTTCAGCTCAATCACCTTTGTTCTCTTTTTCCTCCCTGTGACTCTGCTCATCTACCTTTTTGCTGCACTGGTGTCACCTGAGCGCTGGAAGTACAGGGTGCTCAACATCGTTCTCTTGGTCTCATCGATGTTCTTCTACGCCTGGGGAGAGCCATCGTACGTAATACTGCTTCTTCTCTCCATGATTCTCAACTACTTCTTCGCGACAGCAATCGAGGTGAACAAAGGGGAGAGGAACGGGACATTCTGGCTGTTTCTGAGCGTTGCCATAAACATCTGCTTCCTCGTCTACTTCAAGTACATGAACCTCCTCCTCACGACAAAGTTCTTCGGATCAATTGTGAATGACCTTCCGGAAGCCATTAGGCCTGCCCCGAACTTCCATATTGCCCTGCCCCTTGGCATCTCGTTCTACACCTTTCAGGCGATCAGCTACCTCGTTGACGTTTACAGAGGAACAGCTAAGGTCTCAAAGAGCCTCATCGACTTCGGCTGCTACCTTACGATGTTTCCGCAGCTTGTTGCAGGGCCTATCGTAAGATATGAGAGCATAGCGAAGGAGCTCGTAGAAAGGACTCTCTCCGCGGAGAACTTCGCGGAGGGCTTCAGGCGCTTTGTATTCGGACTAGCGAAGAAGATGCTGCTTGCGGACTATTTTGGGCGCATCGCCGATGCCGCGTTCTCAGTTCCGAATGATGAGGTCTCCATGCCCGTTGCCTGGGCCGGCATGCTCTGTTACTATTCACGGCCGTCCATAGGCATGGCTAATCGAGCGGGCTTTTTCAAGCCCGCTGCATGATCGACATTTTGAACGTTTGTGTGTTCAGGCAGGATTGGTCTGGAAGATTTCCGCAACCGTATACGGATTCCCATCGCACAGCCGCTGCAGAGCCTGTATTTCATTGATGCCATTCCGGCGGCACGTTTCAATGTAGCTCCGGATGATCGCATGGTTGTCAGCCGCCTTCTCTGATTCGAACTGCCCGGATATCTTCATGTGCGACTTGATACCCCTTAGTCCGCGCTCACTTAGATTATTCGTTGTCGGCAGGCTGAAGTCCTCCAGCCACATGAAGTAGTTTCTCCGGTATTTCTCAATCCGGTTAATCAGGGCCCGCTCTGAGTCAGCACCGTAGATTTCCGGCTCGGCTTTGTTTTCCGCCCGGCCTTTTTCAAGGCATTCATCAACACTGCGATGGAAAGCTCTGATGTATTCGTCGTCAAAGGCTTTCCCGCCTCTGGCTATCGCGTCATTGCGCTCCATGATGGTTTTGCTGATAAGCTCCTTGAGTTCCAGAGACCAAAAGTGATGGGTATCGTCCGCAATCTTCTGGCAGTCTCTCTGGAGATGCTGGTTGCACTCGATATTCTCAAAACGGAACTTCTCGTTGTAGTTGATAGTGTTGTGATCGTGCATGACTTTGATGTCTTCAGTCAGAACGCAAAGAACATTGTCTGCCTCAATGCTCTGCATGTTCTTGTGCTCATGAGCGGTGTAATAGGCAATGCGCTCATCTCCGTAGAAGCGGAAGCAGGCTCTCTTCTGGAGGATGAAGATAACAGTATCATCCCAGTAAACCAGGCTTCTGCTGATGAGAACGTTCTTAAGATCAACGCGGAACCTGCCAAGAGACTTGGCTGCGCGCGACTGGAGCTTCGCTATATATCCCTCACAGGGCGTGAGAGCTCCTCCGGTAATGCCGGCAAGGAACATGGCTGCCTTGTTCATGGCCGCGTTGACAGTATTCGTGAGGGACAGGAGCAGGGCCTGCAGGGCGCTGCCATACTGCGCCTTTTCCTTAAGGTTAGGCGGTATCAGCGAACGGAAGACTTTCCTGCATTGCTTGCATATGTAGTAGAAGAACCGGTGCTTCTTCCGGACCACTTTGATTTGTACATCGTATTCGTACTTTACCTCAGACTCGCCTGTCGGAATGCAGTCAGCAGAGCCGCATCTGGGACAGCCGCTGCCATCCGGAAGCGTATGGTCAACCGTATCAGTAACTTCCGAATCAGACACTGGCTGAAGGGATGATTTCTCGTGACCGTCAGGCGCTCCCTTGCGCCTGCCGCTTGAACGGCGTGAATTGGGTACAGCCTTCTGCTGGCCTGCCCTGGTCTGCGATGTAGGAGTCCCCGTGTTGGTGCCATCATGGTTCAGCCTGGCATTTGCCCGTTCAAGCTCGAACTTCAGCTTCTCTATGATGGTGTCCTTTTGGGCAAGCTCTTCGTTGTATTTCTCCTGGGCAGCCTTCTTTGACTCCCTGAGATTTTTGACAGAGGCTGTCAGCGTGGCAATCTGCCGCCTGCAGAAATCCAGCTGGTCTCTGAGCCGCAGATTTTCCCTGGTCAGCCTTTCACACCTGCGCCGCGGATCTTCTGGTTTGCTAGTCATCGACAGCGGGTGCCTTTCCCAAATCATAGCGAATGGTGTCACAGACTTTAGCGAAGGCTCTGATGACCTGTTTCAGTCTGGTAACTTCAGACTTGAGGGCAATGATTTCCTCGTCTTTCTTCGATAGTACTTTCTGAAGTCTTGCAACTTCTGGATTCTGTTCGTCAGTGGGTAAATCTTTGCGTAATTTAGTCCTGCCTTTGCGTCCGCAGGAAGGGATTAATTCACCTGTCTCAGGGTCGAGAGTGCCAAGGTATCTTCTGATAGGCCTTGACTGCTTGGATACCGGATCGTAGTGAGGAGTAGACTCGAAAACCCTTGTCTTGCCTGTTTTCTTGTCTACGTGTTTAACAATAGTTGGCATAATACCCTCTTTTAATGGTTAGATATATTATATAACATAACCACTATAAAAACAAGTATTATCAAGGTAATTCGATAAAATATTTATCCACTAATTAACGGAAAACGACGACAAATAGGATTGGAAATTTCTACGAGGGGAGTTCAGGCTAAAATCGGCTGTAAACAGTAACCATGCTCTTCTACACCCTGCAGATTTACTTTGACTTCAGCGGCTACTCCGACATGGCAATAGGGCTCGGACGAATGTTCGGCTTTACCTTCCCGGAGAACTTCAACTATCCGTACATCTCAAAGAGCATCCGCGAGTTCTGGCGCCGCTGGCACATGACGCTCGGAGGCTGGTTCAGGGACTACCTATACATTCCTCTCGGCGGCAACAGGAAGGGGAAAGTGAGAACCTGCCTCAACCTCTTCATCGTCTTCGCGCTCTGCGGCTTCTGGCACGGCGCGGACTGGATGTTCCTCTTCTGGGGATTCTACTACGGAGTGTTCCTTATCCTTGAGAGAGTGACCGGCAATTTCCCCGACAGGCTCCCCTCCTGGCTTGCCCATATCTACGCGCTTGCAGTTGTAATGATAGGCTGGCTGATGTTCCGCTCGGAGAACTGGGAGCAGTTCGCATCAATGCTCTATGGACTGGTGTGGTACGGAGAGCACGGCTTCGGCTACATTACGCCGCAGACCTTCAAGGTGTTCATCCTGTTCTTCACCCCCGGGACCTACCTGACGCTGGCCGTAGGACTTCTTCTCATCACTCCTGTCTACCAGTGGCTTCGTGACAAGATAGGGAACACGCTCAGGAACCATGTGACGCTGCGCAGCTCGCTTGCCTACACCTGGACAGCGGTTCTCCTTCTTGTCTGCTACATGCCGCTCTACGGTGCGACATACAATGCGTTCATCTACTTCAGGTTCTGAGCTGCGGCTGTCATGGAAAGAGAAAAGCAGAAACAGAACGAAGAAACCTGAAAAACTCAAAAGGCGCCGTTTGGCGCCTTAATCATTTGGAAATAACAAACGTACGGGAACTTTCCATGAAAAGGACACCGCCTCATCCTGCCGGCGTCAGCCTACTTTCCCGAGTCCTCCGAGATCCTGCTCGCCACTGCCCCCTGCTGGCTCTGGTACTTGGCGTCCTTCCTCTTGTTGTAGGGCTT
>ONIT01000074.1:0-4839 GCA_900317945.1 uncultured Pseudomonadota bacterium | reverse complement strand
CCCAAAGGCATCTTCCCCGCGTTGTAGAACTCAAGGACAATGTTTCCGGACCACCCCGGATCAATCCTGTGCGCTGTAGCATGTACCATGAGCCCGAGCCTTGCGAGAGACGATCTCCCGTCAAGCCAGCCGACAATATCAGGCGAGAGAGTGACGCTCTCGCTTGTCGCACCAAGCGCGAACTCCCCGGGCTGCAGCACGAAGAGCTCGCCGGGCCCCGGCTTTATGGTGTCGCTCATCACCTGGTTGATGACGTTGCCGATTTCCTCGCGGCTTCCAGAAAGGTCAATCGAGGGAGCATAGTAGGCCTCAAATACCCTGAACTCACTGCCCAAATGGAGATCCACCGAGACGCCGCTAATGAGCGACTCGTCAGGAGTCGGGTCAATCGAGATTTCGCCGCCCTTAAGGGCCTTCACAATCATATCATCGTTGAGACGCATGAGATAAAGCTCCGGGAAACTGTTCAGCTGATTATAGCAGAGAGAGAAATCCGCGGCTCATTCCGACATAATCTGCTCTCTAAGGCGTGAGCTGAAAGTGTCATGTGATACATCTCACACTCCGCCATGAATCGCCCATCTCCTGTATAATTGACGCCTGACGCGGCCTTCCATCAGGGCTTTGCGTGTTATGAGGAATTCACTAGAAATGACAGACAAAAGAACCATGCTGGTAACCTGCGCGCTTCCCTACGCCAACGGTTCCATCCATCTCGGGCATATCCTTGAGCATATCCAGGCCGACATCTGGGTCAGGTACCAGAGAATGCGCGGCAACAGGGTAATCATGGTCTGCGCCGACGACACTCACGGCACCCCGATCATGATCAAGGCAAAGCAGCTCCATATGACTCCCGAGGAGATGATCACGAAGATTGGGGAGGAGCACAGGAAGAGCTTCGCCGGATTCCTCATCAGCTACGACAACTTCTACACCACCCACAGCCCCGAGAACAGGGAGCTCTCCGAGAGGCTGTTCATGAAACTGAAGGAGAAGGGCTACATCAAGGAGAAGACCATCTCCCAGCTCTATGACGAGAAGGAGAAGATGTTCCTCCCGGACAGGTTCGTGAAGGGCACCTGCCCGCGCTGCCACGCGGAGGGGCAGTACGGCGACAACTGCGAGGTCTGCGGAGCTACCTACTCGCCATCTGACCTCATCAATCCGGTATCAGTGGTCTCCGGCACCACTCCCATGGAGAAGCAGACCACCCATTATTTCTTCGACCTTCCGCAGTTCGGCGACTCGCTCCACGAGTGGGTCAAGACCGCCCTGCCAGTCGAGATGGTCAACAAAATCGAGGAGTGGTTCGAGCAGGGCCTGCAGATGTGGGACATCACTCGTGATTCCCCGTATTTCGGCTTCAAAATCCCTGGGACCGATGACAAATTCTTCTACGTCTGGCTTGACGCGCCTGTAGGCTATCTCGGATCGTTCAAAAACTTCTGCAGCAGGCATCCTGAGGTGAATTTCGAGGACTTCGTAAAGGCGGACTCTCCCTATGAGATGTACCACTTCATCGGAAAGGACATCCTCTACTTCCACTCGCTCTTCTGGCCCGCCATGCTTGAGGGCGCGAACCTCCGCAGACCCACGAAGCTCTTCATCCACGGATATGTCACCGTGAACGGGAGCAAGATGTCGAAGTCCCGCGGAACCTTCATCAAGGCTGACACCTTCCTCAGGCACTTCCCCGCCGAGACTCTCCGCTACTACTACGCGGCGAAGATGAACAATAAGATTGACGACATCGACTTCAACCTCGATGACTTTGTGAAGCGTGTCAACGCTGATATCGTGAACAAGCTCGTGAACCTCGCCGCACGCAGCGCCGGGTTCCTCACCAAGAGCTTTGACGGAATGCTGAGCGCAAAGCTCCCCGATCCCGCGCTCTACCAGAAGTTCGCTGACGCGCGTGAGAGCATCGGCTCGCTCATCGACTCACGCGAGTACTCACGCGCAGTGCGCGAGATCATGGAACTCGCCGATGAGGCGAACAGGTACGTTGATGAGACAGCTCCCTGGGTCGAGGCGAAGAAGAACGGAGCAACTCCGCACCTTCAGGAAATCTGCACGCAGGCTCTCAACATGTTTCGCGCACTCATGACATTCCTCAAGCCGGTCCTCCCTGAAGTTGCGGCAAACGCTGAGAAATTCCTCAGTACCGAGCTCACCTGGGACTCTGTCGCCGAACCGCTCCTTTCGCACAAGATCAATCAGTACAAGGCGCTCTTCACCAGAATTGACAGGAAGGCGACCGAGGCCATGATCGAGGACTCCAAGGCTGACCTCAAGGCGCAGCAGGCACAGACCGCGTCAGCAGAGAGCAAGAACGACAATAAGAAAAAAGACGAGAAGAAGAAAGAGTCAGCTCCTGCCGGGATCATCTCCTTTGATGACTTCGCGAAGGTGAACCTCAAGACCGCGAAGGTTCTCTCCTGTGAGGCTGTCGAGGGGTCAGACAAGCTCCTCCGGTTCAGCCTGGACTTCGGAAACGGCGATGTGAGGAACGTATTCTCGGGGATAAAGGAGTTCTACAAGCCTGAGGATCTTATTGGGAAGATCGTGGTCGCTGTCGCGAACCTTGCACCGAGAAAGATGCGCTTCGGCGTGTCTGAGTCTATGATCCTTGCGGCATGCGGCGCAGACGGGAAGGTCAGGCTGATATTCCCAGACAATGGGTCTGCAGAGGGGATGACAGTCAGATAAACCGCTAGCAACTTTAATGCATCCCCTGCCAGCTGCCTAGGCAGGGGGATCGCAGTCCTGTTTGAAAAGCCTGGCAATATTCGCTGCCAGTGAGAACCGGCAGCGGTCCAGGCTGTAATCACTCACATTACGGCATGGAGAACAGGCTGTTTACAAAATACGGGTAAGCCATAAAAGCAAGAAAAATCGGGCACAATTCATCAAGATCAGTTTCTGAATACTTCAAAACATAATAAGCTGCTGCAAGTACCGCAAAGTCACAGTACATGAATGTCCTTGACTGTGAGGCATAAAGCGTGGGAGAGAAACCCATGACTCCCCTGGTTGCAAGGCCGATCAGCAGGATAAAAACCACCAGCAAAAATGTTTTAAGATTATTCTCAAAAAGCTTATAAAGGATCAGCACTACAAAACAGCAGAAGCACAGAAGAAACATCAGAAACAGATAAGCGTTGACGTTGGAAACATTCGCAAAGTTTACAATCAGATCCTTGTGGACCCTGGCCACTATGATGAAACCAGCCAGGCAGAACATACATAAGAACAGATACGATATCGGCAGTCCTTTTTTTACAACACTGACCAGCAATCCGCCACAGAAAACCATAAGTACAATGGTTTTGCCGCTGAAGTAATACAGCAAGGTCTCAGCAAAGCCAAGATACAGTTTATGTGGCATTGTATATGATGAAAACTCAGGAAGCCATCTTACTGTTTCAGCTGCGCTGCGTAATGGGAGTCCCGGACAGGTCAAAAAGAACAGAATGGAGAAAAGCGGAATCAGAGTCAGGAATATAATTCTCCTGTCCACGGACCCATTGCTGCGATAGCGGGCGATCATGAGAACAAAAAAGATCAGCGTATTGACAAGAGCGCCAAGCTCGCTGTTGCAGGCTATGATTCCAGTGATGAGCGCAATTGCCAGACTGAACGATACAGTTCTGCCGGATTTAAAATAATGCCCTGCAGAAAGATAAAACAATATATTGAAAAACAAGGTCCAGTAATAGGTTATATATGTAGTCACCAAACCAGCTGTCCGCATTTCCCGGTAGTCATATAACATGAACAGCAGCACAATTAACGTAAGGTTGCCAAGTTTTTTGTTTCTGTCCACCAGCATCCATACTGTGATCGGCATGCCAAGCATAATCATCGTATTCAGGATCCTGAATAGAACGGTGTTATGAATCAGGAAAATCTGAAAGACATAGGCTATTACCCGGCCTGACCAGCTGCGATAAAGCCCTATTGCTCCATCTACACTCAAAGTCTGAGAACTGGCCCAGATGTCATCGCCGTAATTAAAATCAACGGTGAAATTAAAATACGCAAGTATTAACGCAAATATGATCAAATTGAGAATTTGAAATCTATTCAAGGCCAGCGTTTTCATCGTACCTGTATTTCCCTTTTTAAGTCTGAGACATAATTTTTGTTATTGTAGACATATTTCATGTACAGCCTGTACTTACCCTTCTTTAGGAACCTTCCGTTAATCTGACAGGCAAAACCAGCGCGCCAGAATTGATTATCCTTAAAAGAACCTGCAACATCAGGCCTGTCAATATACCTCACAGGATAAGAATAGCTTGAGTCTTCATTGCTTAAAACCATTTCCTTTTTCAGCTGGCGTGAGGAATCCTGACCGTTCACCGTAAACCAGCCAGAAAAACTAACGACTTTGCCATTATGATTTTCAACATCAAAAGCACTCTGTGACTCAATTTTCTCATAATCTGAAATGGCTACATTCCTCGGCAGACCCATATATACATAAAACAGAAGAGAGACAACAGAACAGAATATTATTATAAAAAATATTCTTACCTGATTGAATTCATATAACTTTTTATCTTTAACCATATATCAAACGCGAGTCGTATAATTTATCTAAGGAAACGCTGAACAATTCAGTTTTTGTTCTGCAAAACCGATTAAAAATCCTCTGCTCAAAAATTGCTGATGATTTTTCAATCAACAACCTATAAAAATTCCATAAAACTGCCCCTTATATGGGCGTTTATCCGGTCATAATGTTCGTTTTATGACCGTTTTAACATTAAATGGACACACTAACCCCCTGAAATTCAGAAATTCGTCCGGCTCTTTCACACATCACGAGGT
>ONIT01000144.1 GCA_900317945.1 uncultured Pseudomonadota bacterium | reverse complement strand
ATTGCTCCGACCACCCTGCGGGTTGCTGACTCTTCCCTCCAGCGGGCGAGTTCGGGACTTTCACCCTATAGACAGTGCCCATGCCGAGCACACCTGAAAAAGGGCGCCGGAGCGCCCTTATATTCAGTGCATCTGACTGTCAGTCCGTGATTACCAGATGAACAGCGTTACGTTGCCTCTCTGGATGCGGATCGCAACAGTGCCCCTCTCAGCATCGTCGAGGTACTTGTGGAGATCCTTCAGGGTCTTCACCGCGGTCTTGTTGACGCCGGTGATGACATCGCCCTTCTTGATGCCCATCTTCTCAGCGGCGCTGTTCTTCGCGACAGATACCACCTCGATTCCGTTCTCGCTCTCGCGGAGCCCGGCGCCCTGGAGGAGCTCAATCGAGTCAGTCTCTGCCGAGGCGCTTCCTGACTTGCCGTCATCTTCCTTGAGGACAACGCTCACGGTCTGCTCCTTGCCGTCGCGGACAATGCCGAGCTGTACGGTCTTGCCCGGGCCCATGGTCGCGATCTTGGCGCGGAGCTCGCCGAAGGAGTTGATCTTCATGCCGTTGATGGAGGTGATGATGTCTCCGGCCTTGATGCCGGCCTCATCTGCGGCGGATCCCTTCATGACCTGGTTGACAAAGGCGCCCTTCTTGCTCTCGTAGTCAAAGGCCTTGGCGATCTTCGGGCTGAGCTCTCCGCCCATGATGCCGAGGAAGCCGCGGTGTACCTCGCCGAACTTCACGATCTGGCTGGTGAGGTCCTTGAGCATGTTGGAGGGGATGGAGAAGCCGATGCCGACATTGCCGCCGCTCGGGGCGATGATGGCGGTGTTCATGCCGACGAGCTCGCCCTTGAGGTTAACGAGCGCGCCGCCCGAGTTGCCGCTGTTGATGGCAGCGTCAGTCTGGATGAAGTTCTCGAAGTTCTCGATATTGAGGCCGGAGCGGCCGAGAGCGCTCACAATGCCGTGGGTAACGGTCTGCCCGAGGCCGAACGGGTTGCCGATGGCGAGCACGAAGTCGCCTACGCGGACCTTGTCGGAGTCAGCGAAGGGAATGGCGGCAAGCTTCTTGTCGGACTTGATCTGGACAATGGCGAAGTCAGACTGCTTGTCGGTGCCGATCTTCTTCGCGGTGTACTCGGTGCCGTCCTTGGTCGTTACCTTAATGGAGTCAGCGCCGTCAACCACATGGAAGTTGGTGATGATGTAGCCCTTCTCGGCATCGATGATGATGCCGGAGCCCAGGGCCTGGAACGGGGTCTCTCTCTGCTCAGGCTGAAGTCCGGGGAACATGTCGTCGAACCCGAAGAACCTGAACTGATCGGGAATGGAGCTCTTTACGGTCTTCTTTCCCGATACTGAAATCGTCACAACGGACTGCGATGCCCTTTCAGCGACAGGGGCGAGGGAGGGAACGGCAGTTCCCTCTGCGTTCGCGGCCGCGCCTATGATGGTGCCGTCGGCGTCAGCTGCCTGTGCCGAGAAGGCGAGTCCGGCAGCCAGAACAACAGATGAAAGAGCAAAAAAACGTTTCTTCATTACAGAGGCTCCTAATATGTGAATCTCATTCCACGTTAGACTTATAAATATGGATTAAGTTCACATATTTCAAATGATTATTTCGCAGCCGCCTCCGGGGCCTCTGCTGCGGCAGCCTCCGCGCCGGGAACGTCAGCCTTCGGCTGCTCGTCGCGCCTCATCCCGGGAACAACAGGGCCTGCCTCGTTGTAATAGCGCTCCGAGCGGTGGGTAACCCCGCTGAAGAATGAAGAGGAGCCCTGGCTTTCCGGGTAGACCTTGAAGCTGCCGCTGTTCTGGGAGGAAATCTCGTTGAGATCATAGACAGAGCTCTTTATTTCGCTGAGTGCCTTGGTATAGCTCTCCTCAAGATCCGAGACGATGCCGATGATACGGTCGGACTTCTCGCGGACCGCGTCCTTGGCGGCCTGAAGCTCGCGCCTTGCGGTCTGCAGCTCGCTGGTCGCGTGGCGCCTCCTCGCGAAAAGGGGAACCGAGATGCCGATGGCGAAGCCCAGGATGAAGAAGGCAACTGCCGCTATGATTACTGAACTGCTCATGTTAGATGCTCCCTGTTTACTTCTTTTCTTTCATTATATAAAAAAGGAAATGATTAATCCGCCGCGAAAAATATCATTTCTGAAACCCCGGGAGAGCATGCCTGGAAAAACGCTGCCGGAGATAAAAGAACAGCAGGCTTACGCACGGGATGCAGCGGAGTTCCTGCCGTTTTCCACAATATTCAGTTCACTTCCTGAAATTCCACTTACGCCAGCTGTCCGCGTGCAGCACTATCTGGCTCGCGACCTTGAGCTGCCTGAGCATGACAATATGGCTCTCAAAATTCCCGCTCAGGCAGCCGAAGGAGAAGTGATGGCAGTTATCATACATAACATTGTAGTTTCTGCGGGTGCCAATCTTGCTTCTTGCCCTTTCCGCGGCCTCCTCGCTTCCTACTGCGCGGTTTCCGCAGCAGGACACGTAAATGCTGAGTGCGGGAGTGCCTTTGATAAATTCCGTGGGCGCTCTTGCGACGATGCTGCCGTCACGCTCAAGGGCGACTATCTGTCCATTCCCGATATAGATCCCGGAATGCTCCGCGGCATGAAATGCAAGATCGCAGTAGACAACCGATCCCGGCACAGGCTCTACAAATCCTGTCTCCGGCTTCGCGTCTTTATTAAGGTCAACACCGGAGAGCATTGAGGCAAGGTCTGAGCCGCCTGAGCTCCGTCCGTAAATACTTTTTTTCAGAACTTCTTTAAGGTCGTCAAGCGCGTCGCTGATACTCATGGAATGCCTCACTGAACCACACTGCTGTCATTCTATGACTATGAGAGAAAAATTTCCTGTACGCATGTTTCAGTTCCGTAAGGGAATGGAGGTTCTGATATTCCGGACAGAACAAATGGACGGCATAGGAGAGAAAAAATCCAGTTTGCATTCTCCAAAACCGGACTTGCTGCCCTGACGATCACCGCCCTGCCCTGCTGAAGTGAATTATGGACACCAGGAGCGGGATGCAGAACAAGCTGGCTGGGCTGCTCAGCCTGTTTAAGATTTGTCTGCTGAGCATTTAAAATCGAGTAGGCGGATGTTTTAGCATCACACCTCTCACAACACCGTACGTGCGGATCCGCATACGGCGTTTCCAGTTTGAGTAGGCTAATCCCAAT
>ONIT01000083.1 GCA_900317945.1 uncultured Pseudomonadota bacterium | reverse complement strand
CGGCACCGTGAGGAAGAGGAGCGAGAGCCCGATGAAGGAGAAGATGAGCGGCAGGAACTTAAGCACCAGCTGCTTGATGCTGCTCAGCATGCCGAAGTGGTTGACGAAGTTGAGCGAGAAGATGTAGGAGGTCACCGCGAAGCTGCAGCCGATGAGGATGGGGCCCAGGGTGATGGTGGTCCAGTAGACCATGAACGAGGTCATTATGGGCCTCTTCACCTTGCACTTCCAGATCTTGTTGATTGACTGGTCGATTCCGGATACGAGGAGCAGCACGACCACAAGGAGCGAGAGAAGCCCGATGATGGTAACGTTCGAGGCGTTGTTCGAGAACTCCATCACCGACTTCTCGATGACCTTGGAGAGCCCTGAGTCAGGCGCGAAGTTCCTGAAGATGAAGCTCTGCACCGCGCCCTTCGAGCCGCTGAGCGCAGGGGAGATGGAAAGGGTCGAGAAGAACACCGTGACTACCGGTATGAGCGAGAGCAGCGTGGTGTAGGCGAGGTGGCTCGCGTGGACCTTGATGTCATCATCGATGATGCGGTGGATGAGATAGGCAAGGTAGCGCCAGGCGGCTGACGATCTGATGTTCATGCTCCCTCCAACTGAAAACGGCAGTGCCGGCAGCACACGAGGCGCCTGCATGTCTTATCTTATCCTGAAAAGCCGCGCGAGCGGGCAAAAAAACAGGCGGAAGCCTGCCTGAAATGTGATACGGGAGAACCTTTACTTCCCGCCGCGCTCAGGCTGCATGACCATCTCCCGGGTCTCCACCTGAGGCGTGATCTTCTCCCCCTCCAGGAATTTCCGGAAGGCAAGGCGGGCCATTATCCCGGTGTCGCGGGCCTTCCTCCCACGAACCAGAGGCCCCCAGCCATGCTGCCCCCGTGCGAGGGAGAGGAGCGTAACGACGCGGTAGGAAGCCTCCGGCCTCACAGGATGCCAGGCTCCGCCCGTGCTCACCTCGAAGTTCCCGAGAGTGAGTCCGTTTCCGACAGAGAACCTTATCCCGCTCCCGCAGGCAAGCGACTGCGCGCTCGCCGGGTACCCCTCCTTGATGCCGGCGTAAAGGGCCCTGAGGGAGCCCACGAGCTCCGCGCCGGAGAGGTCCATGAGCACCAGTGTGTCATCCTCCGGGATCATGTCCTGCAGCATGCCGGCCGTAACCGGGCCTGCGTACATTGAGCGGTGAAGCGCCCCGCCGTTCAAAAGCGCTATGTCAGCCTCCGGAACGGCCTTCAGCATCGCCTTCCCGAGGAGCGTGCCGAGCCCCGAGGCTGTCGGATCGGCGCTGCTCTTAAGGCAGCGGAGCGACCTGTCGCCCATCGAGCAGTAGAGGCCGCGCGACTCGGTGATTCTCTCGCTCCTGTTCCCGGGGATGGAGGAGGAGTACTTCGCGACCGTCTCCGAAAGCGCCCTGTCGGGCTTCAGGAGATCCGCGTAGATGTGGCGGGCGACAGCCCTCCTCACCTCATCATTTTTGTCGCCGCTGTCCTCCACCATGATGCTGCCGTTCAGCATGAGGTGCGGCGAGCCGCCGCAGGAGAGGACATTGCCGTCGCTGTCGAGCCTCAGCCTGAGCTCCCCGAGGATCTCAGCGCTGCGCCCGGCAAGCGAGACGCAGGCCATTGAGCCGTCGGCGCGGCGGACAGTGAGCGGATAGGGGCCCTCTGAAGGAAGCCCGAGGTCGCGGAAGTCATTCCCGAGGATGGTGTCCCCGGAGCTTACGACCGCGTCAGCCTCCCTGATCTTCCTCGCCGCCTGTTTCGCCGCGGCAAGGTCTCCGTCAGATGCGATGATGATGACTCCTATGCCCTTCTTCCGGAGCGTCTCCGCTGTGCGGCTCACCGCGGAGAGCTCATCAGCCGGGACCGGTTCTCCCTTTCCGGAGGCTTTCCCCTCCGCGTGAAGCGCGATGACGCCAATCTTCCGGCCGTTTTTCTCAAAGGCTTTATAGCGTACGGCGGACATGGGCATGGAGTCGCCTGACGTGTCGCCAGAGAGCACAGAGGGAGCGCATTTCCCGGAGACGCCGAGGCGCGAGGCAAAGTCCGCAAAGCCGGAGCCCTCCTCATAGGCCTCACGCCCGGGCAGCAGCGCGTCAAAGCAGATGCTGTTATAGGCAGCGGCCTCCGCCTCGCCGTGGTATGAGCCGTAGAACGGGGAGAGCGTGTCATAGGGCATGCCGGTCGAGAGGAGGATGGCCGGCTTCCTCCCGCTGTAGGCGCCGAGGGAGTCAAGCTCGGACTTCAGGATGGCGGCGCCGCCCGTCTCAGCGGTGATGTTCACGCCGCCTGCCGTAAGCGCCTCGCGGGAGGGCTCAAGGCGGGAGGAGAAGGAGTTCACGTGGAAGACCGTGAGGACCCAGGGCTTCTCCGCGAAGAACTGGGCATAGACGAAATACCCTGCGCAGGCGGCTCCAATAAGGAGCCCCGCGCACACTCTGGCAAATACCGGGATCTTCTCGTTCAACTGCAGCCTCACAAACAGGAGCCCGCGGAAAATGCTCCGCAGGCCTTCTGATTGTAACCAAAGAGCGCCGCTTTGCCCACGATCATGGCGCCGGCAGGGAACAGAGATCACGAAAGAAGCCAGCAGACGGAGGACTCCCTACATGCTGCCCCTGAGCGCTGCGATGAACTCCTCCATGAACTCAGCCCTGGTCTCCTCATCCAAATCGAGGACTGAGAGGAACGGGTTGAGGTCTTCGAGCTCCACAAGGAGCAGTTTCCCGTCGTGGGTCCTGCAGGCGTCAACGCGCTGTATGCCGCGGCGGATGGTGTTCCATCTGACAAAGGAGTCCGCGAAGGCTTTGTCCAGAGGAGTCGGCTCGTATTTCCGGAGGGCCCATCTCTTCCCTTTGTCCGGGGCGTACATCGCGTAGACCATACGGTCGTTGACGTAGTAAAAGGACACCTCGTAGAGGAAGTCAACGGCTGGCTGAATGAGCATCTCACCAGAGGAAAGGTTCCTTGAGAGGAGCTCCTCCTTCGTGAGGAACTCGAGCCCGATGGAGTCGGCGCCGTCCTTGGGCTTGATGACATAGCGGGCGCACTCCCCGAGGCGCGCGATGTTCTCAATCCTGTCCACTGTCGGCGTCACGGGAAAGCCCTCTGCTGAGAGATCCACCAGATACTGCTTGCCGCGCATGTCAGCCTTCCCGTCAAAGGTATTGTAGGTGTTCAGGCCCTTTTCATGAACCCTCCTCACGAAGCAGTCATATGTATCCCGGTAGCCAATCACGGATCCGGTGTTGCGGAACACGATAAGGTCTGCCTGATCCTCATAGGCCTCCGCGTTTTTGATATGGCAAATCGCGATATCGAAATGGTCTTTGAGCACTCCCGTGATATAGAGATCTTCCCGGAAATACTCCCGCCCCTTCGCCTGGTAGCACAGGTCCGTAAGGTAAAGAATCTTCTTCACAGAAATCCTCCCATTCTGATTTTTCGCGAGCTGCAGCTGAACCCCGCCGGCAGAACAGGTTTCATGGCAAAGCCTTTATAGCTCTCCGTCCTTCACCTCAGCGGCAAGCACGATCTTCTGCTCCGGAACAGAGAAGACCATGGCAAAGCGCCTGAGCTTTTTGAGAGGTGCATACTTTCCGTAGTCGCGGCTCTCAATCTGCGCCTTCGCCTCATCAAGCTTCTTTCCGGCATCCTCTCCATCACGGGCGCACTTCATCTCAATCACCATCCTGCGATCAGTAAACTCAAAGGTGAGATCAGCCTGTCCGCCTTTCTCCGGCACTTCAGTCCGGACATCATAGCCGGAACCAAGGCAATAAAGCATCGGAATGTCGCAGGCATCATATTCGGTATCTATCCTGTTGCTGCTGTTCAGGACCTTATAGATGCTGTTGAACAGATCAGAAAGGGCATTCGCTGAAACATCTTGTGATGACAGTGAGCCTTTGAGTACTCTCATGCGGTTGATGTCATCCCCTGATGCGTTTACAGAATGCATCATAGTGTCAGTCAGGAGATATGCCCATGCATGCAGAAGCTCAAGGTTAGGTAGACCAACAAAGACAGATCCGGCAATTGATTTCTTTATTGTGAAATATCCGCACTGAGTGAGTACTGCCAGACGGTTAGACGGGCTGTTCAAGTCTGTGTTGATTTCAAATTTTTTCCAGTCCGTGGAATGTATGTTTCTGTCGTCTACGGTTACACCTCCAATCAGCTGAATGAAATTGCTAACCAGCGTGCTGACACCGCTGTCCTGAAACCAATAGTCAGAGAACTCGTGATCATCGTTAGTAGACAGAAACTGAAGCACAGACCATGGCTGATAGACATGGGTTGATGCCTTTTTATCGAAGCAGTACCCATCGTAATGCCTCCTCAGCTCATCCATAATCTGGCTGATCTGTATATCAGTTACTTCATCGTAACTGACATTGAAGATTGATGCCGCAGCAGCCCTTAGATGATCTCCAAAATAAGTTTTGATCTCATCTTCTGTATATCCGAACATACTGCTAAATTCAGATCCATATGTTATATCAGCTATGCTGCTGCCGGCACTGAACAACGCAACTTTATTAAAGCGTGACACACCGGTGACAAATATAAAGCGAAATTTGCCTTCAAACTGCTTGATGACAGTATAAAAGGAACGAATCTGAAGGTTTATTGCAGAAAACACTTCCTTATTCTGTAGATTGAAATTGAGAGGAGCGTCATATTCATCTATCAGGAGGACAAGTGACAAGTCTTCGGCACGAACAGCTATTTCCCGAAATAGTTCAGCAATGGTTTTGCATTTGCTGTATTCTGGCTTTTCCCTGTCTATGATGCCTTCTGTCAGAGCAAAGATCATATTTTTGGCGCTTTCGTTAAACTCATCCTCTGTGCGGGCCATCACTCCGGAAAAGTCTAGGTGTATTACCTTGTAAGTCTTGTCAGTCCATACTTTCTCAATTGCGAGCCCTTTGAACATCTCCGTGCCTTTGGAGAACAGGCTTTCGAGAGTTGACACCAGGAGGCTCTTGCCGAATCTGCGCGGACGGGAGATAAAAAACTGTCTGCCGCTTTTGATCATCTGATAAATGGAGGCAGTCTTGTCAACGTAAACCATATCACTGCTTCTGATTACATTGAAGCTTTGGGTTCCTGTAGGAAGCATCTTCATGGCATTTATCTCCAGTAAGTTTTTACATCCAATAGTCTAACAGCTGCCGCACCTTTTTGGTAAAAACTCTGAATCCGCTCTTTATGCCAGGACTCCGCGAGTCTTTGTGAAACTGTTGACCATCCCGGCTCCTGACACTGATGATATGATTCTTTCATCAGGCAGTGTTGAGACCCAGCACGCAGTAGCGCTGTCCATCTCGTAAGACCTGATTTTCCGCAAAGTCAGTTTCATTTGGAACTGCTGCTCAGACAGCCCTTCACCTCAGCGGCAAGCACAATCTTCTGCTCCGGAACAGAGAAGACCATGGCGAAGCGTCTCTCCTTTACGGCAGGGCAGCTGACGGTTTCGTTTTTTGCGAGCTCAGCAGCCTCCTGAAGCTTTGCCTCTGCTGACTCTCCCTCCTGCATGCACCTCAGAGCGATAACGACGCGCCTTTCTATGAAGTCAACCGTGATCCCACCGCAGGTGCCTGCACCTGATTTGAAAGTGCCGGCATCATAGCCTGATCCCTGAAGGTTAAGGACCGGCATGCGGCAGGCCTCCTCCTCTGTCCCAATTTTCTCTCCTCTGCAGAGGACCTTATAGATGAGGCTGAGGTATTCAGAAATGCCCTCTGCCGTGACATCCTCTTTTTCAGGCGTGTCATCGATCCAGTTCAGGCGGTAAACATCCTCTTCTGACGCTCCGCCTGATGCCTTCAGCCTTTTTGTCAGGAGACAGGCCCCGACGCGCAGCTGCTCAAGGTTCTGAAATCCAGGGAAGAGATGCATGCTGTCTGCTTCCCTGATGCTGAAATATCCCCGCTGCGTGAGCATCGAAACGGCGCACTCCGTGTTATCAAAATCAGGGCTCACCGCATAGTCCATCCACGGGACGGACGGGGCTTTGCCGCCGTTAAGGGCCGCATCCGCAAGAATCCTGCTCATGCTCTCTGGGAGATTGGTCCTGCCTCCGCCTTCCATGAACCAGCAGTCAGAGAATGCTTCCCCGCCGCATGGGGAGAGGAACTGAAGCGATGAGCGTGGCTCGAAAAGACGCACGGAGCATTCATCGTCAAAGCAGTATCCGCCGCAGTGCCTCCGGAGACACTCCACCACCCGGTCTGTCTCCTCATGAGTGACATCACCAGGGCTCTTATGGAAAAGAGACGCTGTCCTTTCCCGGAGCTCCTCCCCGAAACACTCCCTTATCTCCTCCTCGGTAAAGCCGAGGAGCGCGCCGTATTCCGGGTCTGAGCCGATATCGGAAATGCTCTGCCCATAGCCGAATATCTGGTTGGAAAAGCGCATGATGCCGGTTACGAAGATGAAGCGGAACCTGCCTTCGTACTGCCTGACCACGGAATAGAAGGCGCGGAGGTGAGCGCTTACCGCCTCAAATGCCTCCCTGTCCTGCAGGCTGTGCCTGAGGGGTGAGTCGTACTCATCGATGAGGAGGACCATGGACTGTTCTTCTGCGCGGACAGCCATTTCCCGGAAAAGGTCTGCGATGGTTCCGCATCTGCTGTATTCCGGCTTTTCCCTGTCAATGATGCCGGCATGGTGAGCCACAAGCAGCAGTTTGGAGACGGCCGCCCGCTCAAAGGACTCAGCTTAGCTGCTGTCGATGCCGGAGAAGTCCAGATGCAGCACCTTAAAGGTCTTCCCGGTCCAGAGCTTCTCGATGGCAAGCCCACTGAACATCTCCGTGCCTTTTGAGAACAGGCTTTCAAGGGCGTTAAGGAGAAGGCTCTTCCCGAAGCATGGAGGGCGCGCGATGAAGCACAGCCGGCAGCTCTTTATCATTCTGTACATGATGTCAGTCTTGTCGACGTACGCCATATCCATGCTTCTGACTGCATTGAAGCTTTGTGTTCCTTTGGGAAGCTTCCTCATGGCATTTCTCCGGGGTAAATTTTAAGGATCGGCTGCTCGCTGCCGCTTTCAGATGATACCCGCAATATGCGCATTATGGGCCTCATCCGGGAATCTTCCTCAGTGCTTCGCCCGCTGCGCATAAGACTGCCTGGCCGGGGGCCCGGACACCTTCCGCGAGGCTGAATTCAGGGGATGAGCGTCAGGGGCAATAGCCGGAAGCCGCCTTACTGCCCCGCCCATCAGCCTCCGGCAAGGCCGGACAGAAAGGAAACCGAGGATGGAGTGCAGAGCAGGTAGGCAATGCCCGAGGCAACGAGGCCGTTCCTGTCCTCATTGATTGCTGACGTGCCGCGCGTGGTGATGCCGAACACTATCCCCGCAAGGGCGAGAAAGGCGCCGGTGCCGCTCGCGAAATCGCAGATGCTGCCCACCCAGTCCCCCATTCCGCCGAAAAATAAGCTTCCTCCCCAGGCCGCCCCCTTCAGGATGATCGCGACGACTCCGAGGAAGAGCGAATTGCCGGCTGCCTCGGTGACAGGCGATGACGCTATGACCGGCCAGGCAATAAGGCACCCTGCCGTAAAGGTAAGGATAAGATAGAGCGCCGCCCACCAGCCGATGACGGCTCCGGAAAAAAGCATCAGGATCAGGAGGTGGAGGATGAGGACCGGGAAAAACCACCAGAACCAGCTGACGTCCCTGAGGCGCTCCGCCTTCCTCTTACACTCAGCCTCACGTTCAGTGGGCTCAGCGGTCTCTGCCGGCTCCGCAGTCTCAGCGTTCTCTGTGCCGCTCTGCCCCGCCGCAGGCTCCGGAGCCGGCGCCGCCTTCTCCTCTGGAGCCTGCTCGGGCGCCTCCTGCCAGCCGCCAGCGCCATGGGGAGGCGTCCCTGAAGCAGCCGGATCCGCCCCGCTCCCCGAATCCTGAGGCTTTACGGGAGATTCTGCCCGGAATGACGGCAGGCACTCCCTGAGGAGGGCATAGGCGGCCTCCTCAAGTACCGGGACCTCGGAAAGCTCTGCTGAGCCATGAAGAAGCCTCATGACAAAAAGCTTATCGCAGGCTTTCCCGTAGCTCTGCATGAGCCCTAACCGGCAGAGGTTGAGCTGCAGCGCCGCCCTGCCCTGCGACATTCTCTCGGCGAGGCTGATGCCGATGAGGGCCGGCACGCCATTCACTGTCCCAGAGAGATCAACCATGCCCGCACAGGCAGGCTTTCCCGCCTCATCGAATATGAGGACCGGGAGCATGGCTGACTCAGCTTTTATCCCGCGGCTTTTCTTCAGGGAGAGGTAGTTCCGGAACTCCCCGGAGCTCCCTTCTGCGCCCTCCTTCTCATAGCGCCCTATCTCCTCGCGGAGGGCGGCGGCATTCTCTGCCCTCTTCTTTTCATCAGCGGAAACTGCAGCGCCGTCGTCAAGCCCGCGGAGCTCTGAGTGCCTCCGGAGGAGCTCCTCAACTGACGGGACCTTAACGCCGTCTGCCTGGTACTCATTCGTATCCCCGCGGAAGACCAGCGAATGCCCGCGGATGGTATACGACGCGCTGCCTGATGTCCCTGAATTCCCCATATATTCCCCCTGCCGTGAGCTCCGTTATCCTCCGGAGCAGCTGTCTGCTCAGATTTTACACTGCCGGAGCCTTTTGGATGAAACTCTCCCGGGATCCTGAGGTGAAGGCGTAAGCCCAAAGGATGCAGAAACCAGGGGAGAGGCAGGGCGTGCCCGGCGCCGCAGGAAAGCGGCGGATGGGGACGAGAGAACTTTACGCCGGCTCCATGCCTTTTCAGCTTATCGGATCCGGTAAGTCTGAACGGGCCTAATCCCTGCCCTGCATGAGGAAGGAGGCGAGGGGCAGCTCTGATATGCCGTTCCGGTAGAACGGGCGCCGCGGGGAAAACTCCGGCTGCGCACGGAAGGGCTTCTGCCGCCTGGGCGGCCGGTAGTGCTCCTGCCCGGTGTGCCTCATGAGCGATCCTTTGGTGAAGCCCGCCATGAGCCCCTCATGATCGCGCACTATCCCCTTCTCAAGCCAGCCGAGGTGGCGCCCGTTGAAGCCGAAAATCTCCGGGATGCTGCCCCGCTTCAGGACGTACGCGGCGGGCTCCCCGCTCCAGAGATAGATGGTATTGCGGTCTTCGGTGTCGATGTACGCCGCGGCCTCTCCGTCCATGTCATAGAGCGTGATGTTCTCCGCCTCTGCCGCGCCTCCCCAAAGGGCGGAGAGCAGAAGGAGCGGAATAATCCTTCTCATGATGTGCATCCCCCTGCCGGGCAGTCTCACCAAGGATTCCCGGCGTAAGTCCTCTACCTGCAGTTGTACCTGCCGATGGCGTCGGTCGAGCAGCTCATGGTACGGGTATTCCCGTCCCGGTCAGTGATGATGGTCTGATCCCGCCCGGCGGCGTCGCGCCAGGTGGTTGACCTTGAGCCGTCATCGTAGCTGCAGTTGATGTCGCCCTTGGCGTCCTTCGAGCAGCTGCCGCCCGCGTAAGAAAGCGCAGGAACAAGAGCAAGAATAAGGAGCGCGGTTTTTGCTTTCATGGCATCCTCCAAAGAATGGCGCCTCCCGGGCGCAGTCCGTCAGATGAGAGCTGATAAAGGTTCCACGTGGAACACTGTTCTCACAGCGCGTCGTGAGCCGTGGCGCGCGGCAGGGATGTGAGCCACTGGCAGCTGATGGTAGCCCGGCGGCTGATGCGAGTCAATCCTCATGGATACGCAAAGACGACATAGCGGGCCGCGCCATGGCAGGATCCGGGGATTTCCGGAGGGAAGCCCAGCCTCAGAGCGCCCTGATGCCCCGGAACTCCGCCTTTGAGGTGGCGAAGAGGCCGCAGCAGCCGTCCTTCATGGAGCAGCCTGAGCAGGCGTCAGTGAACCTCGTCTTCCAGTCTGAGATGCTCTTTGAGGCGAAGCGGCGGTAATTCTCAGGGATGAGGCAGAGCGGGATGTTGTAGAACGCGGTGCCTATCCCGAAGCCATCAAGGATGTCCGCGGCGCCGCAGAGCTCCTCCATAAAGTCTTGGGGCTCCGCCCAGACGAGATCATGGTTTTTCCGGGCCCAGCCGGTGTCCTCCATCGCCATGAGCGCAACCCAGCTCACAAAGGGAAGGGTTTTGTAGATGAAGTCCGCCATCCTCCGGAGCCGCCTGCAGTTCTGCCTGTTGATTACGATGCGGAGCTCGATGGGGATGCCGTTCTCCTGCAGGCTGTAGAGCCCCCACATGGTGTCCCGCCAGGCGCCTTTTGCCCCGGCGATGAAGTCATGGTCGCCATAGAAGTCCGAGTGGAGGGGGATGCCCATGATGAGCCTCCCGCCGCCTGCCTCGGCTGTACTCCTCGTGAAGTCAGCGTCCTTGAAGCTCCGCCCGTTGCTCAGGACATGGATGGAGGTCTCCGGGAGCGAGGAGCTGATTTTCCGGATGAGCTCAAGGAACATCCCGCGGCTTATGGTTGGCTCGCCGCCCGTAACGCAGACCTCGCGGGTGTCCTTTGGCGCCGTCTCAATGAGGCGGACATTTCGCCTTAGGCAGAACTCAAGATCGTTCTCCGTCTTCGGCGGCTCGCAGCACATGATGCACCTGTTGCTGCACTGCGCCGTAACGAAGAGCACGTTGCTGTTGGACTCCGCCTCAAACCTTTCCTTCATCATCTGAGCCAGCTCCTGAATACCGGCATCACCTCGTCATGCCGCTCCGCGATGAGCGAGAGGAGGTACCCAATAACTGCCCGGTTCTTGCCGCAGACAAAGGATGAGGGGCGGAAGCCGTACATGTCTCCCTGCATGGTGTGGTTCCTCACCGGATCCGCGCCGCACCAGGGCCTCATGGCGCAGTCGGAGCAGCCCGCGAGGCACTCATTTGCCCAAACCTTCCCCATCTCCCGCACCTTCTTCCCGAAGACGATGTCCTCATAGCGGTCATGGACGCTCCCGAGGCGGAACGCAAAGTCCCCGAACTCCGCGAGCATCCTTGACTCGTCCGAGGCGTAGACAAAGCCGTCGTAGCTGTAGACGAGGACTGAGTTCACTGTTCCGGCGGGCGACTGCAGGTCGACAAAGCCCGTGGAGAACGGCGTGAGCATCTTCCTGAGGATTATCGCCGCGTAGTTCTCCCGGAGAAAATACCCTCTTCTGTTGACGGAGAGGATATGCTCAAAGGCCTCCTGGTAAAACTCCGCGAAGCGCGCGTTGTAGCTCTTCCAGTCCCTGTTGTCCGCGGCGAGCCCGTAGGGGTTCAAAGCCCGGAGAAAGATGCTGTGGAAGCCGTCGTTCACGTACTCGTCAACGATTTCCCGGGGATACCTGAGGGCGAGCTCCGAGGCGGTCATGAGCGCGGAGACTGAGTCATCGCCCAGGGCCTCACGGGCCCTCCTTATCCCCTCCATGGTCTTCTCGTAGCTGTCCTCCCGCCCGCGGTCCTCGTTGTGGATGAAGGCGGGGCCGTCAAGGGAGGTGGAGATGAGGACGTGGCGATTCCTGCAGATCTCAAGGAGATGATCTGAGAGGTGGCGGCAGTTGGTGCAGAGGACGTAGGTCATCCGCCGCTTCTCAGTCTCGTTAATCTTCTCCGCAAGCTCTATGCCGTACTCCATGAGATCTGGCACGAGGCTGGGCTCACCGCCCTGGAACTCCATGGTGAGGCCTGGCGACCTGGAGCGGAACATCAGCCGCACAGCGCTCTCCATGTCCTCACGGGTCATGGTGCAGCCATGTGCCTCCTGCTTCCGGCTCGAGGCCTGGCAGTAGGTGCAGTTCTGGTTGCAGCGGAGAGTGAGGACGAAGATGTGGAGAGCGGTGCCCTGATCAAGGAATGCCTTCTTTGACCGGAGCCTTGTGGCGTAGATGTCGAGGAGCTCCGGTATGGGCCTGTCCGAGATGAAGAAGTCCGCGTAAAGGGTCTTCATTAGCTCCTCATCGTCAAGGGAGCGCTCCACAATTTTCCGGGCGGTGCCCTCGGGAGCCACGATGAGGTCCCCGAGCTCGTTCACCAGGATCTCCTTATGCCCCAGGCGGAGGAAATTGAAGGGGAGGAGGAAGTAGTTCTGTCTCATGAGGAAAGATCTTCCTCAGTGAGATCATCGCAGTCGGCGAAGGCCTTGGCGTAGAGTATGGTCCGGATGTCCTTCGTCTC
>ONIT01000143.1 GCA_900317945.1 uncultured Pseudomonadota bacterium | reverse complement strand
ACAGCTGGGATTAGCCTATTCAAGCTGGAAACGCCGTATGCGGATCCGCACGTACGGTGTTGTGAGAGGTGTGATGCTAAAACATCCGCCTACTCGATTTTAAAGGCGCTCCCTGACGCGCGCGGGCGGCGTGTTAAAATGCCGCTGAACAATCAGGCGGTGCCATGCGTTATCTAAAGTTTATAGTCAAGTACTGTTTAATCGGGTTCATCACCGGCATTATCCTTCTCTTCCTGGTGCCCGGGTTCTCCGGGAACAGGGACGCGGCAATGGCGTTCCTCGAGAAGCTCCACGGCCCGGAGTCCTACGCCTACGCGGCGGCCGAGGCTGGGCCCGCGGTGGTGAACATCTACACCAAGGCATCGTACAAAAGCTCCTATCCCGAGCAGAACTACGGCATGGAGAGCAAGAGCGGCGAGTCATCCCTGAATCCGGTGGGTCTCGGCTCCGGGATAATCATGGACAGCTCCGGCCACATCATCACGAACTACCACGTGATTAAGGACGCCGAGCAGATCATCGTCGCGATACAGGACGGCAGGATCTTCACCGCAAAGCTCATCGGCGTTGACCTCCTGACTGATCTCGCGGTGGTGAAGATAGACGCGGAGAACCTCCCGGTCATTCCCACCAACGATGACCTCACGCCGCGCGTCGGGGACGTGGTGCTCGCCATCGGCAACCCCTTCAATGTCGGGCAGACCGTAACCCAGGGCATCATCTCCGCGACCGGGCGCTCTGGGCTCGGAACGATGGGCCCGAACACCCGCGGCAGGCAGGACCTCCTGCAGAGCGACGTGTCAATCAACTCCGGGAACTCGGGCGGCGCGCTGGTGAACACCAGGGGCGAGCTCGTTGGCATCGCCTCCGGGCAGTACCAGCGAGGATCCGCCTCCGGGGAGAGCGACTCCACCGGCATCAGCTTCGCGATTCCCTACAAGCTTGCGAAGAGAATCATGGGAGAGCTTATAAAGAACGGCAAGGTAACGCGCGGCTACCTCGGCATCTCGACGGTTGATATCGATCCGATAAGCGCCGAGCTCTTCAACATCTCCGGGAACGAGGGGCTCATCATCAGGGACGTGGAGCCTTCAGGCCCAGCGGCTGAGGCGGGGCTGCAGGCCGGGGACATCATCACGAGGATTGACAGCACCGACATCACGGCTGCCCACGTCGCCATGGACCTCATCGCGGAAACGAGGCCCGGGCAGGTCATCAAAGTTACGGTAAGGCGCGGCAAGGGAGTTGTCACCGTTCCCGTCAGGGTCGCGGAAGATCAGGTTGAGAGGCAGGTTAACTGACATGGTGCGTTTCTACAAGCCCAAAAGAGGCACTCACAAGACAAGAAGCTTTGTCGAGGCGAAAATCGAGTCGCTCGACATCCACTGCCGCGGCGTCGCGCATCAGGGCGGCAAGGTCTGGTTCGCGGACGGCGTGCTCCCCGGCGAGGAAATCACCGGCGAGGTCCTGGACGAGAAGGCAGCCTACGGCGAGCTCCGCGTGCAGACTGTGCGTGTTCCCTCTCCTGAGCGCCTTGAGCCCAGGTGCCCGTTCTTCGGGAAGTGCGGCGGGTGCTCGCTGCAGTTCATGAAGGAAGAGACCCAGCTTGACGCGAAAAAGAAGGGCATAAGGCAGGTGTTCAGCAAGAACACCGGCATGGATCCAGGGGAGCCCGAGCTCGTGGTCTCCCCTGTCTCCTCAGGCTACCGGAGGAGCATCAGGCTCAGCACGCTCTTTGACGCGAGGCATAAGGTGCTCCTCGTTGGGCTCAGGGCCCGCGGCTCCCACGACATCATTCCGATTGACGACTGCATGGTGCTCACCGACGCATTGAGAGCTGAGGTGAAGTCGGAGCGCATTGCGAAGGTCCTCAACGCGTTTTCTGATCCCAAGGCCATCGGGCATATCGAGTTCTCCGAGGCAGACAACGGGATATTCCTGCTCCTGAGGATAAAGAGCGCACTTCCTGAGCATGAAAGGGAGCTCCTGCTTGAGTATGAGAAGGACTCAGGCGTTACGGTCTATACGGACTGCGGCGACGGGCATGGCGCGCTTCCGGTGCGCGAGGGCGCGAATGTTCCGTTCTACACCGTGCGCGGCGTCAGGATTACCTATCTCCCCGGCGACTTCATCCAGGTGAACGGAAAAGTGAACGAGGAGATGGTCGGGACGGTCGAGAAGTGGCTTGCCCCCACGAAGGATGACGAGGTCCTGGACCTCTTCGCCGGCGCGGGGAACTTCACCTATCCGCTCGCGGCGCTCTCGAAGAGGGCTGTGGGCGCGGAGATTGTCTCGGACATGGTGAAGCACGGCCGGGCGAACGCCGGCTACTCCGGAATCGCGAACGCGGAGTTCGTGAGGGTTGACCTCTCGAAGGCGTTCTCAAGCGAGAGCTTCTCCACCGGCAGCTACTCCCTGGCGGTACTTGATCCGGGGCGGAGCGGCGCCGACGTCGCGGTGAAGTACATCGCGGGAAAGAAGTCAGTGAAGCGCTTCGTCTATGTCTCCTGCAACCCGGTGATGGCCGCGAGGGATCTCGCGGGGCTTTTGGGGCACGGGTGGACACTCTCGAAATGGGGCATGTTCAACATGTTCCCTGAGACCGAGCACGTCGAGACGGTTGTACTGCTGTCACGTGATAAAGCCTAAAGAAAACCAGTATTCATGCGGTTTCAGCGGTGGTGGATAAAATTTATACAATGAATTTTATGCTGTATTTCTTTGAAAAATGAGTTTGCTGAAACATATTTACAGTATGAAAAACAGGCATTTTTTCTGAGGTCGAGTGTGCTGAACTGCTTTTTTGCATTAGCAGTTCCGAACACCCAACCTAAAAATGGCTCTGAAACTGTGGAATTGCTGTCAGGGGAATTTGGTCTTCTTCCGGCATAAAAAAAAGAGCGGCGGTATATGCTCGTCACTCTTTCTTAAGATGATGTCTGATTGTCGGCTATGATTGGATATCCACGCTAATCCCCGATTTGAATTCAATCGTGTACTTGTCGCCATAGATTACTATCCGCTTCACCCAGCATCTGGTCAGAGCCTCATCAAACACGGTCAGTTCAGAGCTTTGCTTTCTGATGAAGTCTAAAATGTCATTTATTCGGGTGACGTACTCTTCACGGGTAGAATCGTCAAAGTTGGTTTTTTGCCTCATGTCTCTAGAGTGAAATCATGTAGTGATCCAGTTCACAAAAAAGGCTCATATTCGGCAAATACTTAAATTTTTTATTATAATTAAATTATTTACTATTTGTCAAT
>ONIT01000082.1 GCA_900317945.1 uncultured Pseudomonadota bacterium | reverse complement strand
TGGCAAAAAGGGGATCCGGGCGCACGCATGAGCTCCGCATTCCGAACGAGGAAGTCCGCAGCTGCTTCAGGTACAACATCAGCGACTATTACAAAGGCACAGATTCCGGTGAGTACGCGGCACTTGCCAGAAAGCTGATCGATCAGATACTCGCGGGGGATTCAGATAACGTTACCGAATCGCTCCAGGACCTTCTGGAAGTGTTTGTCTCGGTAAGGGACAGTGCCACCAGGGCGCCGCATGAGAATTTCTATCAAGGTTTCCTGAGCGGCCTGTTTGCCGCAGCCGGGGATAGTATCAGGGACTACAAATCCCAGGCCGAGACCGGCTGCGGCTACGCGGATATCACTTTCAAATCCAGAAGCAAAGCCGAGGCTGTGGTGATTGAGATTAAATACACGTCAGACCAGGGGGCCGATCTGTCAGATCTGGCTGACCGTGCTGTCGCGCAGATAGAGGAGAAGAAATACGCAAAAGCGCTCTGCCGCGGGAAAACCAGAAGAGTCGTTGAATGCGGGATCGCCTTCCGCGGACGCGAATGCGAATCAGCCTGCAAAGAGCTGATTCCATGATTCCGGCAGCCTCGGTTCAGGGAAAGAAAAAAGCGCCTCCCCGTCTGTGATGGAGAGGCGCTTTCAGTTGCGGCCTGCCGGCCTTATGTCAGAGGGCCTATTTCCCGGAGTCAGCCTTCCAGCCGCCGCCCAGGGACTTCGCGAGGTAAATGAGCGAGAGGTGGCGCCCGAGCTCGTTCTGGATGATTGCCTTCCTGAACGAGTAAGTCTGGTCCTTTGCCCTGATGATCCGGTCAAAGGTTACGGCGTCGTTGCCGAAGAGCTTCTCCGCGGACTTCGTGAGCTCCGCGGAGTTCCTCTCTCCCTCCTTCAGCTTCTTCCCCTGCTTCTCCAGGGCGCTGCACTGCGAGTAGGCGTCATCAACCTCGTAGAGCGCATTGATGAGGGTATTGTCGTAGTCCCTGAGCTCGGTCCTGAGCTCCGCCTCCTTGATCTTTATATTGGCCTCGGTCCTGCCGTTGGTGAATACCGGCACATAGAGGTCAAGGGAGAGGAGCCCGGCGCCGCCGTTCACATGATCGATGTCGCTGTCGATCTCGATGTGCCCGAGGCTTCCGAGGAAGGAGATGCCGAACCTCGGATAGAGGTCAGCCTTCGCAGCCTTCACCATGGCGGCTCTTGCGTCAATCGCGCTCTTCCTCGCAAGGAGGTCGGGGCGCATGGTGAGGAGGTCAGAGGGCATGATGCCAGCGGGAACCGCAGGTACCTTCCCCGGGAGCTCGCCTTTGATGCTCCCGTCGGTGAAGCCCTCCGGAGTCCTTCCCATGAGGACCGCGATGGCCCTCGCGTGATGGAGCATGTCGGACTTCTTCGTGGAGAGCTCCGCCTCAAGGGACTTTATCTTGTTCTTCACCTCAAGGACCTCGTAGGCGCTCGCCTGTCCCGCGGTGAAGCGTCCCTCGGTATAGCGGAGGAGATCTTTGTAGTTGGCGATTTCCTTTTCGATGAGCTTCGACTCGCTTCTCTTGCCGAGGAGCCTGAAGTAGTTGTCGGCAACCGAGGACGCGACCAGGATTTCTCCCGCATGCTTCTCGTACCCGGCGGCTTTGAGGCTTCTCTCCGCGGCCTCGGTGAGGCTCTTCTTCTTCCCCGCTATGTCGGCCTCCCAGGAGACAAGCGCCCCGACATTCGCGACGCCGAGCGCGCGCCCGTCATCGTCTATGGAGACGCCCGGGAAGCGGAGATTGTCTATATAGGAGTTCTCGGCCTTCCCGTAGCCGCCGCCCAGCTGTCCGCCGACGCCCGCGGAGGCGCCCTCATCGCTCCTCCGGTAGCCGAGCTGGGCCTTCGCCTTCTGGATTTTCTCCTCGGCGGACTTCAGCGAGTAGTTGCCCTTAAGGCTCTCCTCGATGAGGGAGGAGAGGAGCGGATCATGCCACATGGTCCAGAACCTTGCGAGCTGCCCGCGATCCGCCGCAGTGCCCGCGGGCGCGCTTTCGAACGCCTGCGGCAGCACAGTCTCCGTGTCTGTCGCCGGGGCGGCAATCTCGCAGCCTGTGAGCATGATGGCCGAAAGGACTGCGGCAGTTTTCCAAATATGTTTTTCTGAGGACATTTCGCTTACCCCTGTTTAGACAGCATCGAACGGAAACCGAGAAGAGATAGTATGAGGAAGAACACGCTTTCGCCTCCCATTACGAGGAGCTGCGGATAGACAGTGTCTATTCCGGCGCCGCGGATCAGCACATCCTGGGTGAAGGATGAGTAGTCCGTTGTGGGTGAGAAGGTCATGATGCTCCTCATGACTGCCGGGATGTTCTCGAGCGGAGTGAGCGCGCCCGACAGCAGGTAGAGGATGATATATACCGGAAGGCAGAGGAGTCCGAACTGCGGCATGGTCGGCGCCTCGATGGAGAGCAGTATGCCGAGCGACGCGACGCAGATGAGGTACACGAGCGAGCCTCCGATGTAGAGCCAGAAGGATCCCGCAAGCGGCACGCTGAGGTAGCACCGGACCACGAACCACATGGAGAGCCCGGCGATAGTGAGGATAACCGCGCTGTTCGCGATGATTTTCGCCAGGCAGATCTCAACAGCGGTAATCGGCATGACGAGGAGGTGCTCCATGGTGCCGCGCTCCTTCTCCCTGATTACGGCGCTGCCGGTGAGCATCAGGGTGAGGAGCGTGAGGGCTCCGACCATCTGGGTGATGCCGATATGCCAGACCGTGTTGGAGTTCGGGTTGAAGAGCACGTTGACCTCGGTCCGGACGGGCTCCAGCCTGCTGCTCTTCCCGTCGAAGGAGAGCTCCTTCTGTATGATGCTCGTGAGGTATGAGGTGCCGGCAGCGGCCTGGGTCATGGCGGTCGCGTCAACGATTAGCATGATGCTGGGATTGAGCCCCCTCGCGCGGTTCTCCTCGAAATCAGGCGGAATGTCGATGACGAAGGTGTACTCCCCGAGGTCCATCGCGGCCTGGATCTCGCTGTCCGAGATCAGATCCGGCTTCCTGAAGTAGGGCGGAACGATGGCGGCGGCGATCTTCCTCGATATGGTGGAGCCGTCATGGTCGGTGATGGCGACCGAGGCGTTCCTCACCTCGGTCGTGATGTTCTGCGCCGCCATGACGACCGCGACCGTGCAGAGGTAGATCATGAAGATCATCATGATCACGTCGCTCGCCACGCTCTTCACTTCCTTGAAGGTCAGGACCGTCAGGTTTCTGATAAATGACATCATGGCTATTTCTCCTGCTTCCTGAGGAACAGTGTGGCGAGCAGCAGGTAGCAGAGGAAGAACCCGAAAAGATAAAGGTACATCCTGCTGAAGCTCTCGAAGCCGAGCCCCTTGGTGAACGTCCCGAGCGAGATGAGGTTGAACCAGGCGCTCGGGAAGGCTAGTCCCATGATCTTTCCTCCCGCGGAGAGGGTGGAGATCGGGTAGAGGAACCCGGAGAAGTTGATGGTGGGCAGAATCGTGATGACGGCAGCGCCGAGGAGGGCCGCGATCTGCGACTTCACGAACGACGAGACGAGGAGCCCGAACGCCGTTGAGGCCATGACCGTAAGGAGCGCGCCGTACGAGAGCGCGGCGAGCGAGCCGGTTACAGGAACCCCGAGCACTATGACCGCGGTGAGGATCATCGTTAGGAAGCTCGCGAACGCCAGCGCTATATAGGGGAGCTGCTTTCCGAGGAGGAACTGGAACACCGTCGCGGGGCAGGTATAGAGGTTGGTGATCGTCCCGAGCTCCTTCTCGCGCACCACGCCGAGCGCGGTCATGATGCAGGGGAGCATCATGAGCGCCATCATGATGATGCCGGGAACCATGACGTAGACGCTCTCGAAGTTCTCGTTGTAGCTGAACCTGACCTCGAAGGGGCTCTTCACCTTCACTCCCTTTGCCGCGAGGTTCGTTTCGTAGCTGGTCATGATGCCCTGGATGTAGGACTTGACGTTGTCGGCCATCATCGGGAAGGCGCCGTCTATAAGGAAGTTCACCTGCGGGAGCTCGTTCCTCACCAGCTTCTCGCCGTAGCGCTGGGGGATATCGATGACGAGCTTCACGCCGTCGCGCCTGATCATTTCCACAGCAGACGAGCCGTTCGGCACATTGTCCCGGTAGAGATAGTGGTTGCCCTCGAACTCCTGTATAAGCTCGCGGCTCTCCTTGGAGTTATCGTGGTCGATCACGGCAAACCCGACCGGAGTCATGTCGAACGAGATGCCAAGGGCGACGGTGAGCTCAAGGATGAGCGCACCGAATATAGCGAATGACATGCGTATGGGATCGCGGATGAGCTCCATGGCCTCGCGGTAGGCAAATGAGAGGATGATGCTGATGTTGTAGAAAAGGCCCGGCCTGTGCTCCCTGCTGCCTTCGGACGCCGCGGCCGGTCTCTTCTCCGTCTCTGTCTGTTCCTTCTCTCCGGCGGTCTTTGATCCGCCCTGCTCCGGTGAGGAGTTCCCGCCCTCGCGGGCGATTTCCTCCTCGAGGTAGCCGATGAACGCCTCCTCAAGCGTCGGCGCCTTCTTTGACAGTCTGAGCTCCTCAGGGCCGCCGACGGCAAGCACTTTGCCGCGGTGCATGAGGGAGATGCGGTCGCACCTTGCCGCCTCGTTCATGAAGTGGGTGGTGACGAAGATGGTGACGCGCTCCTCACGGGAGAGGGTGATGAGGTAGTCCCAGAACATGTCGCGGGCAGCCGGATCGACTCCGGATGTAGGTTCGTCAAGGATGAGGATCTGCGGGCCGTGCTGGCAGGCGGCGGCGAGCTGCAGCCTCTGCTTGACGCCGAGGGGGAGCGCCGAGGGCTTCTCGTCGGCGCAGCCGGTGAGCCCGAAGCGCGAGAGCGACTTCTCGATGATGTCCTTCCTTCTTTCCTTCGGGAGGTTGTAGAGCCTCGCGTGGAGCTCGAGGTTCTCACGGACAGTGAGCTCCTCGTAGAGCGAGAACGCCTGCGACATGTAGCCGATCTTCATGCGGACGGCGAGGTCCTCGGCGTTGATGGGCTGCCCGAGGACGCGGGCGTAGCCAGACGTCGGATCAAGGAGGCCCGTCAGCATCTTCATCGTGGTTGACTTGCCGCAGCCGTTTGATCCGAGGAACCCGAATATCTCGCCCTTCCTGATGCGGAAGCTCACGTCGTTCACCGCGGTGAAGCTCCCGAACCTCTTCGTAAGGTGCTGCGCCTCAATTACAGGCTCCTCGCCCGGGACGTCCTCATAGGGAGGTATATGGAAGCCGCCCTCCTTGCCGCGCTTTCCGGGAGGCAGCGCCTTCATGTAGGCGTCCTCAAGGTTTGAGCAGCTCTCCCGCTTTATGAATTCCTTAGTGTTTTCGTGGCAGATGATTTTCCCGTCATCCATGACGACGACGTTCTCGAAGTTCTCCGCCTCGTCAATGTAGGCGGTGGAGACCAGCACGGTCATGCCGGGAGTCTCCTTCATCAGGGAGCGGAGGAGCTCCCAGAACTGCCTTCTTGAGAGCGGATCGACGCCGGTCGTGGGCTCGTCGAGGATGAGGAAGTCAGGGCTGTGCACCAGGGCGCAGCAGAGCGAGAGCTTCTGCTTCATTCCTCCGGAGAGCTTCCCCGCAGGGCGGTCGGCGAAGGGATCAAGGGCAGTCGCCTGGAGGAGCCTCTCTATCCTGGCCTTCCTCTCCTTTCTCGGGATGCCGAATAGCGAGGCGTGGAAGTTGATGTTCTCCATTACGGAGAGCGTCTTGTAGAGGTTGCGCCCGAGTCCCTGCGGCATGAAGGCGACCTTGTGCGAGAGTGCGTCGCGTGTTGACCTCTTCGACATGTCGAGGCCGAACACCTCGACCTTCCCGCTCTGTATGATCCTGGTGCCGGCCATGAGGGACATCAGCGTGGACTTGCCGACGCCGTCGGCGCCCACGAGTCCCACGGTCGTGCCGCGCGGGATCCTTATCGATACATGGTCGAGGGCACGGGTCTTCCCGAAGCTGTGGCTGACATCGGTGACCTCGACGCAGATTTCATCAGCCATGGCGTCAGTCCTTTGAAGCGGCCTGGGACTTTCCCGCGCTCTCCTCGGGGAGCTTTACGGCAAGGTTCCCGGGCCAGGAGGTATTCTCGGTGCGGAGATAGGCGACGGCCGGCATGCCTCCCTTGAGGTATCTCGGATTGGCTGACGCGGTGTCAGGGCTTACCTTGAGGATTACGCGGAAGCGGAGCTTGTCGCGCTCCTCGCGGGTCTCGACGAACTTCGGGGTGAACTGCGCGTCATCGGCGACGAAGTCAACCTTCGCGGGGAACACCGCGTCGACGCCGTCAATCACGATCCTCGCCTCATCGCCGACCCTGACCTTTACGGCGTCCTTTGAGGGTAGGAACACGTCCATGGTCACGTCAAGAGGATCAAGGACTGCCATGACGCGGCTTCCTGAGCCGATGACGTTCCCCGGATCGGCAAGGCGGTACTCGACGTGCCCGTCAACCGGCGAGCGGATGGCGAGATCGTCGATGACGGTCTTCACCTTCTCGATCTCGGCGGAGGCCCTCTCCTCGTCAGCTGCGGCGGCTGCCTCGGCCTTCCTGAGGGCGGTGATTTCCTGGCGCTTCGCCTTCACCGCGGTGTCGCGCTTCTTGAGCTCGGTTGACGAGATGAGCTTTTCCTTTATGAGGTTCTTCGCGTCGGAGAGCTCGGTCTCGCGGAGGGAGAGCTCGGTCTCGGCGGCGGCCCTCTGGGCGTGGATTCTTTCCTTTGCGGCCCCTGCTGACTTCTTCTGCGCCTCGGCGCTCTTCAGGGTTGCCATGGTGTCATTGTCCTCGAGGACAGCGATGACATCACCCTTCTTCACGATGTCGCCGCGGTCAGCCTTCATTTCGACGATCTTTCCGGGGTACCTGCTCTGCACGGTGTAGCGCTTGAGCTCGAGGCGGCCGTTCGTAACCGATATGCCGGGATTCTCGTCAGCGCGGATGCTGTTCATCCTGACAAAGTAGAAGATGCCCCCGGCGGCAGCGGCCAGGAGGATGACGGTTATCAGCGGTTTAACTATTTTCATATCTGTAGCCTCTTGCCCTTCGAATCACGGCAGTCCCTGAATTTACATACGAATGTGCATGTATACAAAGCTGAATAAACGCGAATCAGGAGAGCTGGAATATTTGCCATCCTGATTCGCGTGCTCTCGCCAATCTACTCCGTATATGTGATTCGTGCAATATATTTGTGTTTCAATCCGACGTTTCCTGCGGGACTGTTGCAGTATGCAAGGATTTGAGAAACGAAGTGAAGTTCTGCGTGGAACAGTCTGCACAGCGGCTCAGGCTGTGCTAGGCGTATGGCACTCTTTGCAGGACCGGAGCAGGCCTCTCAGGGAGACTGTCAGCATGCGGCGTTTCCCTCGCACCGTTTTTAAAGGTATTCCGGTGAGACCTGCGGCAAAGCCCGGGATGGCCGGCACATATCGCATGATGATCTCATTTCCGGTAATTTTTGATAAACATGACACTTTAGTTCATTTTAATTCAACGTTTCAATTGACTGTTTCAAGAAAATTTCACATACTTCATATTGTGTCCTACGGTACGTATGTTGAGTTTTGAACCTGCTGTTTCCGCCGGATTTGCCGCAGCATTGCGGGACTTTTCCGGGAAACGCGTCTGGAGTGAGGTGGCTATGGGAATGTCTGATGATCTTGCCGGTTTTGTTAAGGCTGTGGGTGAAGCCGTCACTGATGTCTGTGACGGGGCGATCAAGGTAATGGATGAGGCTGAGAAGGCCTGGAGTGAGGTAGAGAAGGCCGGTGACAGGGTTTTCGGCACCGCTCCGGAGAGCGGCAGTGAGGAGAGCAGCGAGGAGCGTGAAGTCAGCGACGGGCGTGAGGAGAAGTACCAGTCCCTCCTCGAGACGAGCGGCTCTCTGCTCGGGAGTCTTCAGAAGCTTGAGAAGATCTCGGGCGATGATCTGGGAAGCCGTGACCTTGAGGAAATCCGCTCTGAGCTGAAGGGGCATTCGCCGGCAGACAAGGAGCTTGACGAGCTCTTTGAGAACAACGCTGATGAGCTGCTCTCCTTCACTCAGGAGATGGTAGACGGCATGAGCGAGCTGCTCTCTGACTTCAAGGAGATCGAGGAGATGATGAAGGATGATCAGTCCTCCGGTGGGGATGCAGGATCCGATGGGGAGGCTGCAGAAGGGATGGTATCCATTTATGTGAATGCGGCCGGAAAGTCAGCGGACGAGCTCTCAAAGCTCAGCCTCTATACCTGGAACGACGATGCAGTCCGCGGGACCTCTGCACTCTCTGGCGGAGACGGCTGGGACAGCACCTTAATCACTCCGGAGCGCACTGAGGACGGGCTTGCAGTGTTCCGCCTCGGGATCGTCAATAAGGGCGGGCAGTTCAGCTTCATCGTAAGGACTGAGGGCAACGCCGCCCAGTCGGCAGATTTCACGGCAAAGGCCTCAGGCGAACCGGTGTTTGTAACCTGGGATGCTGCCGCAGGCGGGCAGGGAACGGCGGTGCAGGCTGAATCCTCAGGCGCAGGTGCCGCAGACGGGAAGGTATCCATTTACGTCCACGCAGCCGGCAAGTCAGCAGACGAGCTCTCAGGGCTCAGCCTCTATACCTGGAATGACGGGGGCATCAGGGGAACCACGGCACTCTCTGGCGGCGAGGACGGCTGGAGCAGCACCTGCATCACTCCGGAGCATACCGAGGACGGGCTCGCGGTATTCCGCCTTGATATCGTAAGAGCTGGAGCGCCGTTCAGCTTTATCGTGAGGACTCAGGGCAACGCCGCCCAGTCTGCGGATCTCACAGCCAGGGCATCGTCAGAACCCGTCCTTGTAACCTGGGATGCTGAGAGCAGCGGCAGGGGATCAGCCACCCAGCCCGTGCCTGTCAATCCGGAAGACATTGCAGGTGAGGTCAAGGCACGCACGGAAAGCCTTTTCAGCGAACTGAAGGCGGCCCTGAAGTAGGCATCTCTGATGCCGCATAAAGCTGACGGGCTTCATTGCGGGAGCGGGGCCCGGAAATTAGCCTGAATCTGTGAAGCCCGCATAAGAATGGAAATCCCTGATCCAATCCGCAGGCAGGAAACATAGGTCCGGAAAGCCAGAAATAACAGCTTTTCCGGACCTTTTTTTATTCGCCCTGCGGGTGCATCAGAAAGCATCTGCACAGCTGTCCGGGCATTCCATAACGATGCCGGGAATTGCTCCGGAATCCCCGCCGCGGAGCGCGGTAAAATATCCTGCTGTCTGACGCCGGGCATGAGACACTGGCAGAGGCTGCAATGGGCCTGGAGAAAGCGCAGGAAAGGATGAATGGTTTCCCCCGGCAGTGATGATGTCTCATCGGTGCTGATGCGAGGGAGCGGGCTCATGGCATCCCTTCGTTCATCTCAGGACCCGGAGGATCTGAAGCAGGGCATGAGTGAGCAGGCAATGAGAGAAACAGGCAGCGGCACATCCATGCTGAGGACTGTCGTCCTCGTTATTTCAGCATGCCTAATCTACGGCATCATGCAGGGAATTCATGACAACTACGGCATCATGATGAAGTCCCTCGTCCCGCATACCGGGGTGAGCTACCAGGAGATCAGCTTCATCATCGGGGTCGGGGCAATCCTCTACGGCCTCGTCCAGCCCTGCTTCGGGCTCCTAGCGCTGAGGAAGTCCAATTCGTTCGTCATACTTATCGGCATAGCGATGATCCTGACGGGGCTCATAGCTACGCCGATGTGCCGGCAGTTTCCGACGATGCTGCTTTTCTTCGGCATCATACTTCCCTCGGGAACCGGAGCGCTCTCGTTCGGCATCGTCATGTCGGCAATCACTCCCATGATCGGGGAGAAAAAGGCCGCGGCCGTCTCGGGTATTGTCCAGGCGAGCGCCGGAGTTGGCGATGCCCTGATGTCACCGGCGCTGCAGTTTCTCATCTCCTGGCACGGGATCGCCTTCTCCATTGGAAGCTTCGCCATGCTGATGGCGGCCACGCTTCCGGTAATTTTCTGGATCGGGGCGAAGGGCAGGGAGATGCCGGCCCAGGAAAGGGAGAGCGCCTCAGCGGAAAAGGAGCGACTCTCAGACATCATCCGCGACGCGTTCCGGAACAGGACCTACCGCCTGATTTTCATCGGGTTCTCCACCTGCGGCTTCAATATGTCGATTATCGAGAGCCACCTCTTCTCACAGTTTGTCTCCTGGGGGATTTCGCAGAATGCAGCATCGATGGTGATGATGATCTACGGGATCATGACCATGCTGGGGGCGATGGCAACCGGCTTCCTCTGCATGAGGTTCCCGATGAAGAACGTCCTCGGGACGGTATACGGGCTCAGGGTGCTCATTTCCCTGTCCATGCTTCTGATTCCGGGAAGCCTCCCGTTTGCGCTCATAGCGACTGGGTGCCTCGGGGCACAGGCGACTCGACGGTGCCTCCCACAACCGGGCTTATCACGCGCGAGTTCGGGGCGAGGAAGATGGCCGTTTACTATGGGATAGCGCTGGTCGGACATCAGGCCGGGGCGTTCCTCAGCTCATCCTTCGGCGGGATCTGCGCGGAGCAGTTCGGAACCTATGCTCCGCTCTGGGCAGCCAACGCGGTCCTTTGCGCTATTGCCGCATCGGCAAGCTATGCAATCAGAAGATAGGGATTCAGCCGGAATCTAGTCTGTGAGAGCGAAAGCGGTAGCATTTGGTATGCCTGGCTGTCTATCGGTGGACTGTCACGTCTGTTTCCAGCCAGGCTGTAAGTTCAGAATTTAAGTTAATCTGGGATCAGACGGTATCTTCTGTCCCTGTAAGTTCCTATTGCCTCTATCTTCCCTTCATTGATAAACTGTTTCAGGTAATGTCTAATCTGAGTTGCGCTAATTGATAGCGCTTCAGAGATCTCAGAGCTGGAAGACAGTCCATGCCTTGAAAGATAGCTTATGATTTTCTGCTGGTTTCGGTATACCTTGTTTTCCGTTAAGTCGATACTGACGGTTTCAGAATTTACTGACGGTTTTACATCCGAATTACCAACGGTTTTAGAATTTACCAGCGGTTTTGCTTCTGAATTACCAACGGTTTCAGAATTTACCAGCGGTTTTGCTTCTGAATTACCAACGGTTTCAGAATTTACCAGCGGTTTTGCTTCTGAATTACCAACGGTTTCAGAATTTACCGACTGATTCGCCCCGGAATTACCTACGGATTTGATGGTGCTATCTGCTTCATCAGTATCCTTCCTGAACAGCACATCATCAAAGTTTCTGCAGTGGAGCGTAAGAGTTGTGCGGTCAGGGTTATGGCTGTCAGTCCATACCGGCCTCTCGCCATAGGCTTTTTCCCACCCGTCAACTATGGCAGGTATGCCGCTTCCTGCGCGTTCTCCAAGGCCTATTAGCATGAACATTTTAAAAAGAATGATATTCCTGGGATCCGAGATCCCGCCGCCCATAGCCTCTTTAATGGAAATCCGGAAGTTGCCCGGGTTCTCGAAAATGAATCCATTCTTATTCTTTCTGACAACAACACCGCGGCTTGCTGAATAGTCTGCATTCACCAGAGTGTTCAGCAATGCCTCGCGCACGGCCTTGTGCAGCGGTGTGTCATCAACACGGAAAAGTCCTTTCAGGCTGAACGGGCGTGGGAGATTGAATGTAAGCTTGTCTGAAACAGCAAAGAAAAAATCAAACAGGTTTCCGCTCCATTCTCCGCCTGATGAAGTCAGACGATCAACCCAGCGGCTGCCAGGAGCAGATATGTCCTGATAGTCGAGAAGATAAGCAGGATATTCCTGTGCAATAGTATCCACGCAGCCGAACATGAGCAGTCCTGCACCAGTTGGATAAAACCTGGCATCATCTGAGTCAAAGCCCATGGCGCCGATCTTGATAAGGAACTCTTCATCCTCGAGAGTGGCCCATACATGATTGGGATGGACCATTTTGAAATTGCTGCGGTATTTATGAACAGTATCCATGCAGAATACTTCAAGGCCGCGGCGCCTGATCAAATGCGCGTCAGGTGTTACCGGATAGGAATCGCGATACATGGCTGCCAGTTCCATCTGAGTTTTTCAAAGCTGTGTACTAAAAACTGCCGTAAATTTTATAAAACATTGTTAATTCAACAAGTTATACAAATTTAAGCAAATTTATAGAACT
>ONIT01000020.1 GCA_900317945.1 uncultured Pseudomonadota bacterium | reverse complement strand
CAATTGGGATTAGCCTATTCAAACTGGAAACGCCGTATGCGGATCCGCACGTACGGTGTTGTGAGAGGTGTGATGCTAAAACATCCGCCTACTCGATTCTGCCTTCGCCCGCATGGTGCCGGGGCGGCAGGAATTGTTGAAGCAGGGGCGGGCGCACGCCGCATCCCGTGCTCCTTCACCGGGCTACTCGTCTGTCCCCGGGCGGTAGTCAGGATCGTAGACGTTCTTCATCGAGGGATCTGGCCTTGTCGCGAAGCGCTTGTGGAGCCACATGTACTGCTCGGGGGCCTTCCGGATGGCGTCCTCGATGAGCCTGTTGTAGCGGGCGCAGTCCTCCTCCGGGGTGGAGGGGAACTCGGGGAGTGCGGGGGTCGCGTAGAGGTGCCAGGTGAAGGTCTTATCATCCCTGATGGTGTAGCTCAGGACCGCCTGCGCGTTCCTCACCTTGCAGAGGGTCGTGATGCCCGTTACCGTGAGGCACTTGAAGCCGAAGAAGGGCACGAACACGCGCGACTTAGTGCGGTAGTCCTGATCGCCCGCGTACCAGAGCGAGTGCCCCTCGCGGAGCGCCTTGATCATGCCCTTGATGTCGTGGTTAGTGACAAGCCCGAGGTTCTCCCAGGTGCGGCCCACGATCTGCGCCCGCTCGAATACCGGGTTGCGGTTCGGCTTGTAGACGCCGACCCCGGGGTAAATCTCGCCGTAGGCGCGGGCCATGATCTCGAGGTGCATGAAATGCGCGGTGAGGACGATGGTTCCTTTTCCGGACTTTCTGGCCTCCTCGATGTTCTTAAGGCTCTCATCATCTATCACGATGTGCCTCTTGAAGCGCTCCTTAGACCAGAACCAGGCCATGCCGGTCTCGAGTATGCCCATGCCGACCGAATGGAAGTGCTTCCGGACGAGCGTCTCACGCTCCTCAGGAGAAAGCTCCGGGTAGCAGATCTCAAGGTTGCGCCTCGTGATGAACACTCTCTTCTTAAGGAGGTGGAAGGCGATAAAGCCTAGCGCCGATCCCGCGGCCCTGATGCATGGATCGGGGAGCGCCACGATGGCTCGGAGGAGGAGGAGCGAGAGATGCGCGGGGAGGTATTTGGGTGACCAGACATTCGCCTCAGGAAGGTTTTCCCGGTTGTACATGCTTATCCTCCTCAGCTTAGTTATCAGGCGATTATATTGCATCGCCCCGCATGGATCGCATTATTCAGGCAATTATATAGGTAAAGAGCGGGGCGGGCGGTATAATTTCAGAAAAACCGAGGAGAACGCGATGCTTTCAGTACCTGATTATTCCAAGGCCACGGTGTGGTTGTCATCGGAGACGTGATGCTCGACCGCTATTTCGCGGGCCCGGCCCTCCGCATCTCGCCGGAGGCTCCTGTCCCGGTCGTGAGGATTGACCACCGGGAGTCGCGCCCGGGCGGGGCGGCGAACGTCGCGCTCAACATCGCCTCGCTCGGCGCTAAGGCGGTCCTTATCGGCCTCACCGGCGAGGACGCGGAGCGCGATGAGCTGAAGTCACTCCTCGAGAAGAAGGGCGTCGAGTGCCGCTTCGTCACGGTGAAGGGCAGCCCGACGGTCACGAAGCTCAGAATTCTGAGCCGCCACCAGCAGCTCCTCAGGATTGACTTCGAGGAGCAGTTCCACCAGGAAGGGCTCGATGAGCTCGCGGATATCTTCGCTGAGGCGCTTGAGGGTGCCGGCGCGGTGGTGTTCTCCGACTACGCGAAGGGCGCCCTTGTGAAGATACAGGAGCTCATCGCGAAGGCCAAGGAGAGGAACATCCCGCTCCTCGTGGACCCCAAGAGCGACGACTTCACGAGGTACAGCGGCGTCACGACCATCACACCGAACACCAAGGAGTTCGAGCTTGCTGCCGGGAAGTCAAAGAACGAGGAGGAGCTCCTTGACCGGGCGGTGAACCTCATCAAGAAGGCAAATCTCGGATCGCTTCTCATCACGCAGTCTGAGAACGGCATGACGCTGGTGCGCCCTGACGGGACGTTCATGCACCTCCCGACTGAGGCTCGCGAGGTCTACGATGTGACGGGCGCGGGAGACACCGTAATCGGCGTCCTTGCCGCGTCGCTTGCGGCCGGGGCCTCCATGGAGGACGCCTGCCGGCTCTCGAACGCGGCGGCAGGAGTCGTGGTCGGGAAGCTCGGAACGTCGACGGGGCGCCCTCGACAACCGCGAGCAGCAGGGCTTCGGCGTCGTTGACGAGGAGAGGCTCATGGGCCTCGTGAGCGCCGCGAGATCAAGGGGCGAGAGGATCGTCATGACGAACGGCTGCTTCGACATCATCCACCCGGGGCATATCGCCTACCTGAGGGAGGCAAGGGCCTTAGGCGACAGGCTCATCGTCGCGGTGAACTCCGATGATTCGGTGAGGAGGCTCAAAGGCCCGGAGAGACCGGTGAACTCTCTTCAGGACCGGATGGATGTCCTTGCCGGAATCGACGGCGTCGACTGGGTGGTTCCGTTCACCGAGGACACGCCGCAGAGGCTTATCGGCAGGATCCTTCCAGATATCCTCGTTAAGGGCGGCGACTACAAGCCCGAGGATATTGCAGGCTACAATGAAGTGACGGAGCACGGCGGCGAGGTTAAGGTCCTCTGCTTCAAGGACAGCTGCTCCACTACGAAGATCATCAACAAAATAGAGGAGCTCGGACGAGCCAAAGGCAAGGAAGAGGAGAAAAAGTCAGAGGGGTTCAGCCTCAGGAGACTATTCGGGATAAAGTAATCAAGAGAGCTCAAACAAAGAGTTGGCAGAATGGCCTGCATGAAAGTGCGGGCTTTTTTTTCTTTTATGAGGAAATGAAGAGGTCTGATGGCCGCCGGCGGGCGGTGAGGGAAAGATGAGATGAATGGCTGTTCGGGATGGCAGAGCCGGATGCAGAGGTTTCATGAGGGCATAAAAAAGAGGCCCCCGAAGGAGCCTCTCTGTGCTGTTATTATGTCAGGCTGCTATCAGCATCCCTTGACGAAGACCTTGACGGTAGGTGCGCCATTGACACCCTGTTTGGCTTCGTAGTAAACACCGCATGCCTTATCATTATCAGACGTTGTGTAAAGAGCTTTGTCTTTTGCAGAAGTAGGTGCACTCTTCGGTACGAAAGCAATACCATTAGTATTTGTGTACACAATCCAGTCAGCAGGATTAGTGCCGTCTGTATTGCCGAGCTTATCGAAATCTTCCCAGCCTATGCCAAGATCGACAGCCCCAGCTATGGTGCTTGCTAATCTTGATGGCCGCCACGTCTTACCAGCGAGAGTGTATTCAGTCGTTGAACTGACAGGATAACCTTTGTCAGTTACGTAGATGACACCGTAGGCCAGAGGTGACTGGTTTTCATTATAGAGACCAGTTGAGGCGCCGCTGCAGTCTTCGCTTGCGCATACTGCACCTACGCTTGTGTTAAGTCTGCTCTTCGCGTAGACCATTTGGTACGCAGACTTAACGGAGCCTGCAAGTCCCTTTACTACGGATGCGTTTGCATCAGAGGTGAGGTTCATGAACTTCGGAGCTGCAGTTACTGCAAGGATTCCGAGGATGACAATTACGACTATGAGCTCAATGAGCGTGAAGCCTGCCTGGCCGTTCATTTTATGATTCATATGGCACTCCCTAAAACACGTGTTTCTGTTTCCTGACGCAGTTATCCCCGCAGAATACATGCCTGAAGGTCAGAGCCTTCATTATAGTTATACCGCGTCCGAGGACAGCGTTCAGTTATTTTCACAGTCCTGGATTGCAGATAAACTCCCTGCATCCTATGACTATCGGTTAATATTATCATCAATAAAGGGGATAAGTGTACGCAATGTCACATTTTTGCAATTTATTTTCATTCAGCTCCCCGAGCCTCAGGAAAGCTCTTGAGCCGATGCTGCGTCAGAGTTCCTGACATTTGCTGTATTTTACGATGGAGTTTTGATGGAATTCCTGGCATGGCGGCATGGCTTAAGTGTCTGCGCCTGCCAGGTTTTTGACGGATGAGCGCTGGGATAACATCTTGGCTCAGCCACATTAGGCCATTGAACCAGGCAGGCAACCTGCGGGGGCGAATTCGGAAAGTGGCTTGCAGCAAAAGCAGCCTGTCCTGGAACATGTCGCTATGGTTTTTGATGAGGCCGGAGAAATCTGCGTGACCTGTGCATACGGCAGGGTTAACAGACTATATTGATGACATAGGCAGTGTGCAGTGCAGGAATGAAACAAAAAAAGGCTCCACTAAGGAGCCTTGATGCGATTAGGATGTGAGTTTTTCAGCATCCTTTTGTGAATACCTTTACCATAGGTGTTTTTCTTTCTTTTTCATTTACGCCGCGGTAGTAAACTCCGCAGGTGCCCTCATTGTCAGGTTTGTCCTCACCATAATGGCTGGCATTTTTTGCGTTGCTTGGAGCGCTCTTAGGGACAAAGGCCATATCCCATTTCCCTGTATCATAAATTATCCAGTCAGAACTGTCAGGGGCTGAGCCTTTTCCATCGAATTTGCTGTAGTCCTGCCAGCTGATGCCGAGATCAAGCATGCCGAGAATTGTATTGACATTCAGTGCGGCTCCCATATCCATCCCACTGTATGGATAGCCCCAGATTGTCAGATAAATAAATCCTGGTTTGCCTTTCCATTTTTTACTGGTCAAATCTTCGTTATTGCATTCATCTAATACACAGATTACCTGGTTTTCAATGCCAGTATCCTGATTTTTATACTGGCCATTCAGCCCCTTATTGCCGAAGGTGAGCATAGTCTTAGCGTGAACCAGCTGTACTGACGACCTGATTGCTCCCGCAAGCCCTTTGACGACCGATGCGTTCGCATCAGAAGTGAGGTTCATGAATTTCGGCGCTGCGGTTACCGCCAGGATTCCGAGAATTACTATGACGACTATGAGCTCAATGAGCGTGAAGCCTGACTGGCCGTTTGTTCTATTATTATTCATAAGGCACACCTTGAAAAATGATGTTCTGATGACGCACTAATGTCTGCAGGATACATGCCTGAAATCCTCAGTACTCATTGCAGCCATCCCGCAGCTGTGGACTGAATCCGGTCCCTGTGACAGCCCTGACAGCAGATAAATTCCCTGCATCATCGGATTACCGCTTAATATTACCATTAAAACGGCTCAAATGGGCATCCTGACGGATGACTGCCTGAAGCAGGGACTCATTACGGACAGGTGCCTTTTGTGATAAGTTATCTGGAATACGAAGGACTTTTCATGAGGCGCCGGAGCATTGCCTTTACAGCGGCGCGTCGGGCTTCATATTCCGGACTCTGTTCAGTGAGCAAGGAGATAGTGATGAAACAGTACATGGTTGATGCCTTTACGGACAAGGTGTTCAGCGGCAACCCAGCGGCGGTCTGCGTTCTTGAGCGCTGGCCTGACGAGAGCCTCATGAAAAGCATCGCGCTCGAGAACAACCTTTCGGAGACGGCTTTCGTCGTGAAGGAGCCCTCGGGCTATCACCTCCGCTGGTTCACGCCGAAGGACGAGATCAACCTCTGCGGCCATGCGACGCTCGCGACGGCCTTCGTCATCCTGAACTATTACGACAAGGCCGCGGACACCGTTGAGTTCAATACCATGAGCGGGAAGCTTGCGGTCACGAGGAAGGGAGATCTCTATGAGATGGACTTCCCGACCTATGAGATAAAGGAAGTGCCGGTGACAGATGAGATGGAGAAGGCATTCGGCGTGAGACCTGTGAAGGCCTTTCTCTCTATGGATCTCATCTGCGTATTCGGGAACGGGGATGAGGTGAGCGCAATGAGGCCTGATCAGGCGCTCCTTGAGAGGCTCCCAGGGAGAATTCAGAACGCAACGTCAAGAGGCACAGCGACTGACTGCGTCACAAGGAGCTTTGCCCCGAAGTGCGGCGTTGCGGAGGATCCGGTCTGCGGCTCGGCGCACTGCCAGGTCGCTGACTACTGGTCAAAGGTCCTGGGGAAGGATGATATTGTGGCATACCAGGCGTCAGCCCGCGGCGGCACGCTCTACTGCAGCATCGCCGGAAACGGCAGGATAAAAATCAGCGGGAAAGCGGTTCTTTTCGCCGTATCCGAGCTGCAGATCGAGGCTTAGGCCGCTCATCCCTGCTCTCTTATTTCCCATGGGCTCCCCCTGTCCCTTAATGCCCCCGGTGATGGCGCCTCATGCATTTCTCTGCATGGCCCCGGAATTTCCTGGCAGGGACATGGCTCCTATGTGACTGACATCAGGCTGGGAATGGATGCAGCTGTGAAGCACTTTCAGAAAACGCCGGGCAGTAAAAAAGGCTCCCGCAGGAGCCTCTCTGCACTTTTGAAATCAGGCTTCCCTTAGCATCCTTTTACGAATACCTTGATTGTCGGTGCGGTGATTTTGGGACCATTTGCCGGGCCGCTGTTGTAGAAAACACCGCATGTACTGGGGCCGTCTGTAGCACTTAGTGAGTAATTAGCACCAGATTTTGCATCGTTGGGGCGCTTTTCGGAACGAAGGTCATGCTGTACTCAGTCTGATCGACTTGTCTCCCGTAAATAATCCAGTCAGAGTCAGGAGGGGCTGAGCCATCTGACTTGAATTCTTTGTAATCGTCTCAGCTGACGCCGATATCAAGCATGCCGGCAATTGTGTTTATTACTGGTAAATTAGAATCCCAGCCGCTGTATGGATAGCCTTTCATCGTAAGATAGACAAAACCGGGCTTTCCTTTCCAGGCGTCACTGGTTAACACTGCGTCCTGGCACTCTTCTGCTGCGCAGACGACATAGTTGTTTTTCCAAGTCGCAGAATAGCCATTGTTTCCGAAGGTGAGCCTGCTCTTTGCGTATGCCAGCTGGTAGGCTGACCTGATCGAGCCGGCGAGCCCCTTTACTACCGATGCGTTGGCATCAGATGTAAGGTTCATGAATTTCGGAGCAGCGGTTACCGCAAGGATTCCGAGGATGACAATGACTACGATCAGCTCAATGAGCGTAAAGCCTGTCTGTCTGTTTATTTTGTGATTCATAATGCATCCCTTGAAACACTGTGTTCTGTTTTTTGCGTGGTTATCCAGCGCGGGGTACATGCCTGATGGCCTGGCCTTTGTTATGACTGTACCGCGCACGAAGACAGCATTCAATCATTGCAGCAGCTCAGGTCCGCAGGCACTCTATACAGCAAGCCTCCCAAGACTTGCTTTGATAGTATCATTAAAATGGCTGACAGGTCAGATGGTATTTTGTGATGTAGATCACATTTCTAAATTGTGATCCACTTCACGAATTTATGGTAACTCAGCTGGCCGGCTGCGGCTGAACGCCTTATGTTCTATTGTTAGCAATTGCCTTGTGACAGCGCGTTATTTGCGGAAATGATCAGCATCATGCAGAGAGGAAGCGGCACTGCTGTCTGACTGGGAGGGAGAGAGGAAAATGCTCGGTATTGAGCTTCTGGAGCTTGCCGGCAAAGTCCGTGAGCTCAGATCAGGATCGCAGACAGTAGAGGTTCGCCAGGGCAGCGCAAAGCGGCTCTATGACACCATCCCATCCTTTGCCAACAGGCAGGGCGGACATTATTTGAGAATTTCTGGCTCATGTGCCGGTTTTTGTCAGCGAGCTGATGCAGCAGTGTCATTGTTCCTGGAATCGCGCCGGCTTCTGCGTCTCTCTCATTTTGAGAATTTCCGTCACATTTGACGGTTGTCGTCAATATGGACGGGCTTAAGTGATGAATCTCCGGCCATGCCGCTGTCATCAGCCCGCTGCTGCCTGAGTGTGAAAAGTGATCCGGAGTTTTTCCAGGGCGGAAAAGCTGCATGGAAAAGGAATATTCGTTTGGAAAAGTGCTGCATAACAAAAATATTCGCTTGAAAAAGTGTCGTGTATTGAAAATATTCGTTTGAAAAAATGCAGGAACAAGGCGGAATAATTCAGTAAATGATTATTTTTAAGAGAAAAATTGAGAAAGAACTGCTGAAGTGGAAAGAAACGCCTCACCGCATGCCGCTTGTGATTAAAGGACTGCGCCAGTGCGGGAAGACCTTCATCGTGAGGAAGTTTGCGGGCGAGCACTACAGGCATGTGGTGTACGTTAACTTTGTCCTTGAGCCGCAGAAAACCCTGGCCTTCAGGGGGAGCAAGGATGTTGATTCCATCCTGTTCAGCCTCTCGTCCATGATGCCTGACGCGGAGTTCGTGCCAGGAGAGACCTGCCTGATTCTGGATGAGATACAGGACTGTCCTGATGCGCGGACCGCCCTTAAGTCGTTCCGCGAGCACGGAGGCTATGACGTGATAGCCACGGGATCCCTGCTCGGCGTAAAGGGGTACGGTGAGAAGCTGAATAAGGAGCATAGCCGGCTCCTGGGAAAGAACTCCGTGCCTGTCGGCTATGAGACCATCATGACGATGTACACGCTCGATTTCGAGGAGTTCCTGTGGGCAAACGGCATAAAAGAGGAGACGGTGGAAAGGGGCAGGCGGTGCTTCCTCAATGAGGAGCCTGTGCCTGATGGCGTTCATTACGCGTTCCGGGAGCTTTTCCTCCGCTATGTGGCTGTCGGCGGGCTGCCGGCGGCTGTCAGCGCGTACCTGACCGCAAACAGCATGGGCGAGGTGGCCAGGGTCTATTCATCGGTCATTGATGAGTACGAGGACGATATGGTGAAGTACGCTCCCGATGAGGACAAGCCGCGCATAAGAGAGTGCTTCGAGTCGATACCTGCCCAGCTTGCCAAGGAGAACAAGAAGTTCCAGTATTTAGTCATCAGGAAAAACGCCAGATCAAGCCAGTATGAAGGGAGCCTGCAGTGGCTTGAGGAGGCCGGCATTGTCAGCCGCTGCTATAACGTGCACAGCCCGGAGCTGCCGTTTGCCGGAAACAGGAAGGATGATGTTTTCAAGGTATATGCGGCAGACATCGGTATCCTGACCGCAATGCTCGACAGCGGGACTCACGCGGACATACTGCAGGGCAGGCTGCTGGGCTATAAAGGCGCCATATTCGAGTCAGTGATGGCTGACATCCTGCGCAAAAAGGGACAGAAGCTGTATTACTATCAGAAGGACAGCGGGCTGGAGCTTGACTTCCTCATCAGGCTTGACGGCGAGTGCGTGCCGTGTGAGGTCAAGGCCGCAAGCAGCAAGGCGAAGAGCCTCGCGACAGTACTGAAGCATCCTGAGACGTACCATGTGCGCCGCGCGCTGAAATTCGCTGATGCCAACGTAGGGCGCAGCGGTGCCGTTCTCACTGTGCCTTTTTATATGGCCATTTTCCTTGAGTTTGAGAATGCCGATGACATTGAGCTGCCTCCGATCGATGCTGATGAGGTGAACAGGATGGCAGGTGATTTTGACAGGCAGGGCCGTGCTGTCATCCTGTGAGCCGCGGCGTGTTTCTGCGTCTCATTTTGAGAATTTTCGGCACATGTGCCGGTTTTTGTCAATGAAGAATGAAATCCTGATGCCAGGGCAAAGATGATCATCGAACTCTCGTGGAGTTTAATGTCCGAGGCAGAAAATGTGATTGAGCCATAAAAATCCGGCCATTCATGATTTAAAATCTGTCTCACCGTACCAGACAGTTTCCTTTTGAGGTGCAGAATATGGACAGCGCAGAGACTGCTTTCAGCTCGAATTTTCAGGATCGTTTTTTCCGCGAGGACATCTCCCACCTTCTGAGTGACCAGGCTGAGGTCTGCTCTTCAGAGAGCGCGGTGCCTGAACAGGACAGGACAGGACAGGACAGGACAGGACAGGACAGGACAGGACAGGACAGGACAGGATGAATCCTCTGTCTCCGAGAGCGACAATCTACATGCTCTGAACCATCTCCTCTCCTTCTTTGAGCAGAGCACCTTCACACAGCGTGACAAGGGCACCAAGTTTGAGCAGCTCTGCGAGTTCTTCTTCAAAAATGACTCGGCATATAAAGGGCTATTCTCCAATGTCCAGACCTATGCCGAGTGGGCCGCAGATCAGGGCCTTGACGGGAAGGACATCGGCATTGACCTCGTCTGCACTCTGAACGACGGCTCGTTTGCCGCTGTGCAGTGCAAGTTTTACCAGAGAAATTCATCTGTCTCCAAAAGCGACATTGACTCGTTCATATCGGCATCCGAGAAAAGGTTCGCTCACCGCTTCCTGGTCGCAACCAACGAGAGATGGTCCGGGAACAGCCTTGCCACCCTGCAGAACGCCAGTCCGGCCGTAACTCTTATCACGCTCAAGGAGTTCGAGAACTCCGACATTGATTGGAAGGCGCTCCTTGCCGGAAAAAAGAGAATCATCAGGAAAAAGCTCCTCCGGGGTTATCAGAAAGAGGCTCTTGACCGAGTAATCAGCGGCTTTAAGACAAGCGCCCGCGGCAAGCTCCTTATGGCCTGCGGCACCGGAAAGACCTTCACCAGCCTCCGCATCGCAGAGCAGCTGGTAAAGGACGATGGCGGCAAAGGTCTTGTGCTTTTCCTTGTCCCGTCTCTCGCCCTCGTAGCGCAGACCATCTCCGAGTGGACCCACCAGACGAACCTCAGGCTCGTACCGTTCGCTGTCTGCTCGGACAGCAAGGTCGGGCAGACCAGAAATGAGGGCGACGAGGATTTCATGAGCACGAGCGATCTCCCCTTCCCGCCCACAACTGATCCCGTGAGCCTTGCGCGGAAAGTCAGCTCATCCCTCAGGAAGCTCCGGAAGGGGATGGTGGTGATCTTTTCCACCTACCAGTCCATTGACGTTATCCATCAGGCACAGACGCTCTCCGGTGAGTCTGATGATGCGTGCATCCCTCCGTTCAGCCTGATAATTTCCGATGAGGCGCACCGCACGGCATCTGCGTTCCTCAAAAATGGTGTGTCTGATCCGAATGCTGCAAAATCCTCTGGTGACGGGGCTGAAAACAGCTCTGCGTCTGCTACCAGTGCGGGGAAGACTGAGTCCGAATCTCCCTGCTTTGTCCGTGTTCATGACGACAGCTATGTCCACTCTCGCAGGCGGCTCTACATGACCGCGACACCGAAGGTGTTCGGAGTCGAGGCCAGGAAGCAGGCTGCCGATGATCCCGAAGACGTGGTCATCTATTCTATGGATGACGAGAAGGTATTCGGTCCGACCTTCTACGAGATCTCGTTCGGCAGGGCCGTATCGCTCGGCTGCCTTGTCGACTACAAGGTCATCATCCTCACGGTTCCCTCTGGGGTTGCGCAGAGGTACATGAGCCCCAGCGCAGATGATACCGACATACTTCCTGCGTCCCATGCCGCCAAGGTCATCGGCTGCTGGCGCTCCCTGTCAAAGCTCGACATCAGAAGCGAGAGTTCTGTTGGTGATGATCTGCAGCCCATGAGGAGGGCGGTGGCCTTTGCCCAGAGGATAAGCATGGAGCCGGATGCTGTGAACCTCGCGCATCCCAAGACCTCATCGAGGCAGTTTGCAGCGCAGTTCACGAAAACTGTCGAGGCATACATCAAAGGGCAGAAAGACTCTGCCGCAAAAGACGGCCGGAAAACCACCCCTGCCGAGGATCAGCTCTTCGGCTTCAGGTGCGAGACAAAGGATATCGACGGAGGCATGAACGCTGTCGAGAAGCAGAGCCGTCTTGACTGGCTGAGGGGCGATCCGGGTGAAGAGTCCTGCCGCATCCTCTTCAACGTGAGGTGCCTCTCCGAGGGCGTGGACGTCCCCTCTCTTGATGCCGTCATATTCCTCTCCCCGAGAAAGTCCCAGGTCGACATCGTGCAGACCGTGGGCAGGGTAATGAGGAAGGCTCCGGGGAAGAAGAGAGGCTATGTCATCATCCCGCTCGTGGTTGCTGATGACAAGTCGCCTGAGGAAGTCCTCGAGAGGAACAAGGAGTTCAGTACGGTCTGGCAGGTCCTCACTGCCCTTAAGTCTATTGACCCGAACAGCGTGCTGGTTGACGGAACCCTTAAGAAGGTCTCGGACAAAATCGAGATAATCGCCATGCAGGACGGCCCGATCGGTAAAAAGAGCGGTAAGGGAACATCGCGCAGAAACCCGAAAAAGACCAAAACGCCAAAAACGCCTGACGGGCAGGGCGAGCTTATGTTTGACCATGATGAGATCCTCGAGGAGAGCATCAGGGCCAAGCTCGTGAGGCATGTCGGGAACCGCCGCGAGTGGGCGGACTGGGCCGGCGAGGTCGGCGAAATCTGCCAGGCACAGGCCGAGAATATCAGAAAGGCGCTCGATCCTTCAAACCCCGCTAACGCAGAATCAATCAGGAAGTTCCGTGGCTTCAAGGCTGAAATCGCCAAGGCCCTCAATGACAATGTGGAGAATGACGTAGTCATTGAAATGCTTTCGCAGCATATTGTCATAAGGAAGGTGATATCGGCGCTCTTCAGTGATTACCCGTTTGCCGAGAAGAACCCGATCTCCTCTGCCATGACTACCATGCTGGAAGCGCTTGACTCTGCTGGGTACATTCTGGCTGCAGACAGGCTGAAGGATTTCTACTCGGATGTCGAGAGGCGCTGCAGCAATATCAAGACGCTCGAGGACCGTCAGAAGATCGTTGTCGAGCTCTTCAACAGCTTCTTCAAGCTGGCCTTCCCGAAGCAGCAGGAAAAGTACGGAATCGTCTACACTCCGATTCCCATCGTTGACTTCATCGACCGCTCGGTCAGCGATATCCTTAAAAAGGAGTTCGGCGAGAGCCTCGCTGATGACAATGTCCATATCCTTGATCCGTTCACAGGAACGGGAACGTTCATCACCCGTCTGATGCAGCTTATCCCCAAGGAGAGGCTTCCCTACAAGTACTGGCATGAGCTCCATGCCCACGAGATCATGCCGCTTGCATACTACATCGCGGCCATAAACATCGAGTCGGAGTTCTATGCGCTCTGCCCGGATGAGGCGTCGAAGGGCTATCAGCCGAACAAGGTCGCAGTCTGGACGGACACCTTTGCCGCAAGGAAGAAGGCTGATGCTGACATCTTCACAACTGATCTCATCGACAACCAGAGGAGGATCGACTCGGAGAATGATCTTCCGGTACGTGTCATCATTGGCAACCCTCCTTACTCAGTAGGGCAGAAGAGCCAGAATGACGACAACCAGAACGACAGTTATCCTGAACTTGATGCCAGGCTCCAGGAGACTTATGTTGCCAATACAAACTCAACTTTGCGAGGCAAGCTCTTTGACTCATATATCCGCGCCTACCGCTGGGCATCTGACAGAATAGGAGACCGCGGAGTCATCGGCTTTGTAACCAACGCCGGCTGGATAGACTCAGCCTCTGCTGACGGCATGAGAAAGTGCATGGAGGAAGAGTTCAGCTCCATATACATCTATCATTTGAAGGGCAACCAGCGAACCTCAGGCGAAGAGTCACGCCGTCAGGGTGGGAAGGTGTTCGGGAGCGGCAGCCGCGCGCCTGTAGCGATAGTTATCCTTGTGAAGAATCCTGACTCCGTTGAGCTCGGAAAGATATATTTCCACGAGGTCGCTGACTACATTACTGCAGAGGAAAAGCTTGACGGCCTCAATAAGGATGTCTCGGTTCTAAAAACTCAGATGCAGGTCCTGACGCCGAACGACCGGCACTCATGGCTTAACCAGGAGAACGAGGACTTTTACCGCTTTTTCAGAATTGACGGCAAGAAAACTGATGAACCAGCAATTTTCGAAAATTATTCCTGTGGTGTTGTGACAGCTAGGGACGTTTGGGTTTGTAATTCATCAACTAATACTTTGAATCAAAATGTTAATCAGCTAATTTCGTTTTATAACGGACAGGTTGAGCTTGCAAAGAATAATCCAGACTATAAGCCTGAAATGAATCCAATGAGGATGAAGTGGGATAGGCCTCAGCTGAGAGACGTCGTAAAGGGTAAATTTGCAGACAATATAAATCTTGTTAAATTTGCTATTTTTGAATATAGACCTTTCTTTAAACAAAACCTCTATTATGACCGATATTGGAATAATTGCGTGTATCAGATGCCTTCAATTTTCCCCACCGGAAAAGAAGAAAACCGGCTCATCTGCGTGAGCGGAGTTGGCTCTCAGGAGTTTTCTGTCCTGATGACAGGCTCAATCCCCTGTCTGGATATTCTCCCGAAGAGCCAGTGCTTCCCTCTCTATCTCTATGACAGAGACTCCGGCCAGAAACCGCAGGATCTGTTCTCTGAGGCCTGCTCAGCGGGTAAAGAGGGCCGGCACTATGCCATAACCGACACAGCTCTCACGAAGTTCCGAACTCAGTACCAAACCGATGGGATCTCGAAGGAGGACATCTTCTACTACATCTATGGCCTGCTGCACTCGGAGGACTACCGGAAGGCCTTCGCCAACAACCTGATGAAGGACCTCCCGAGGATCCCGCTGGTTCCTGACCTCGGAACGTTCAGGACCTTCACGGACGCTGGCCGCAGTCTCGCGGATCTCCATGTGAATTACGAGAGCGTGGAGCCTTATGAGGGAGTGAAAATCGATGGCGAGGACTCAAGAAACTACCGCGTCGAGCAGCTGAAATACGGCAAAATCCCCGGGAAGACCGGCAACGCCGGAAAGGACAAGAGCGTGATCGTCTACAACGGCAGCATTGTCATCAGGAACATTCCCCTGGAGGCGCAGGAGTACGTGGTGAACCGCAAGTCCGCCCTTGACTGGCTCGTCGAGCGCATCGGCGTCTCCGTTGACAAAGACTCGGGGATCGTCAATGACTTCAATAAGTTCGCTGAGGAGAAGGGCGAGCCGCGCTACTGCCTCGACCTTATACTCCGTGTCATCACGGTAAGCCTTGAGACGCTCAAAATTGTGAGGAGCCTGCCGCACATCGACTTCGCGCTTTGCAAATAGGCCGGCATTCCGGCGCAGGGCGGGAGCGTTCCCGCCCGTTATCCATGGCCGGCTGCTCCAGCTGATGCGTTTCCCGCAGTCAGAAAAACAAAATGGATGGCTCCTTTGGGGGAACCATCCATTTTTTCTGCCTCAGCCCGGAAAAGCGCTATTCAGAGCGGTTTTGCACCAGGCTTCGGGCTTTGATTACCAGTTCTTTGAGATGCGGTCGAGCATCATCATCATTGCAAGGGCGAGGGAGTCGTTGCCGAAGAAGTCCTTGATGCCGATGATGTCATCAACGGTAGTTGCCTTGTAGTGCTTCTCCTCGTCATCGACGAGCCACATCCTCTGGCAGACGAACTTGTCGTTCTTGGTCTTGAAGAGCTTGAGGTAGCCAAGGCGGCGGTCCTCGCCGATGTGGGTCTTGTCCTTGTGCTTGGGGTCACGCTCCTCAACGTTGCAGATCTGCCAGCCGTTGAAGGCGATATCACGTGCTCCGTCGCGGCGGACATTCTGCTTCTGCGGAAGAGCCTTGATATCCTCACAGAGATCGGGACGCTCCTTGATGACTGCACTCTGGTGATCAGCCTCGGTTACCTTGTGAAGGGGATCCGGATCTGAGACTCTGGTGCTGATTCCTTTAATTATTTTGTCAAATAAACCCATTTTTCTTTCCTTTCCGCGCGTCTGGGATACGCCGTCCGCGACTAAAACTTTCGGTCATGGGCTATTATAAATGACAGAGACAATTTTTCTAATGCGCAAGGCACGAAAAACTGCCTTCTGTCAAACTTTTTTGCCCGGAAAGCCCGGCGCGCGGCTGATAATCTGTCCTTAGAAGCTGATGAGCAGCCCTGCGGCCACCTCTTTTGCCTTTGCCTCGCCCTCTAGCGCGCTCACAATCTGCAGCGCGAACCTGAAGGTGAGCCCCGGGCCGCGCCCGGTGATGACCTTTTCGCTGCTGTCGGTGTACGCGTCAGCGTCTACGGGGTGGTCGAGATCGCCGCAGCCGGGGTAGCCGGTCATCTTCGCATCAGGAGCAATGCGGTTCGTGGTGAGGACGAGCGCGGGAGACGCGCAGATGGCGGCAATCCAGCGGCCATCGGCCTTCTGCTTCCTGAGGTATGAGACGAATTCCTGAGAGTCACGCATGGTTGACGCTCCGCCCATTCCGCCCGGGCAGACGACTGCGTCAAAGGCCTTTCCTTTCACATCATCGAAGTGCGCGTCAGCCTTAAAGGTGATGCCGTGCGCGCCGGCGACGTCGAGGCTGTGCCCCGGCATCATCGACGCTACGGTTACGCTGACGCCGCCGCGCCTCAGTACGTCCACGGTTCCGAGAGTCTCGGTCTCCTCGCATCCCGGAGCTGCCATGACAAGTGCAGTTTTCATGATTGTCTCCTTTTTTATGTAATCAGTGTCTTTTCTGGATTTTACCTATCATACCGCATGAGCGGGAGAAAAATCGCTGTTACGCCGCATTTCCGGCCTTTCTGAGGAATTCCGCCTCGAGCCTCTTAAGCTCCGGGACGTCCATGCCGAAGCGTTCCGCGGTCTTAATTACAAAGCCCAGGATGAAGTCGTTTTCCGTGGGCCTCCCGTGTCTCACGTCCTCGCGCATCGAGGAGGAGTTCTCCCGGGTCCTCTCCGCGATGCCCATGACGGCCTCATAGAGGGAGTCCGGCGTCTCGCCGAGCCCCAGGGGAGCGAGAACGCGGGAGATTTCATCAGTGAGGCGCCTTACAAGCTCTGCCTTCTCAAGGATTATGCCGTTCTTCTCATCAAGGACTGCGGTAAGCGGATTGATGACGGTGTTGGCCGCGAGCTTCCGGAGGACCGCAGGCACCGGGTTCTCCTCGAAGCAGAAGACGCTCTCGGGGAGATCCTTTATTTTCCCGATGCCTCCTGCGTTCACTGACCTCGGGCCGTAGACCGCCTTCCCGTCAGCGTTCAGCGTGACCGTGTTGCCGTCCTTCACGGCCCCGAGCGCCGTCACGCCGAGGTAGAAGGGATTGACGCGGAAGACGTCCATCACCGCGGCGTCCTGCCCCATGCCGTTCTCGAGGAGCATGACGGGCATTGAGGGGCGGAAGCGGTTCCTGAGCGGTCTTACCGCCTTTCCGGTGGCGAAGGCCTTGAGGGTTATGATGAGGATATCGGCCTTTTTCGGATCAGCGAGAGCAGGAATGGCGTAATGCTTCCGGGAGCTCCCCTCGATGAAGTCAAATTCCCTCTCAGGGTTTTCCCTGGTGTCAGCCGAGCAGACTTCCCATCCGTTCCCAATAAGCTTTGCGGCTATCGTTGATCCTACCGCTCCGAGTCCGAGCACTGCGGCGAGCTTTGCCATGTTTCATCTCCGGGCCTTTTCAGGCAATTGTCATGAATCATGCTATTTAACCACATTTGGATGCTGATGGCATGGTTCTGCCGCAGGCTCTTTAAGAAGCGGCATGCGGAATCTGCAGCTTGTTCGGTACTTGTCCGGTACTTGTTCGGTACTTGTCCGGTACTTGTCCGGTACTTGTTCGGTACTTGTTCGGTGTTCAGGCTCATGTCTTCATGCCGGGATGATGAGATCGCTGCTCCGGAGCTCATGTTTCTCCCCGAGCATGAGGCAGCGGAGAAAGAGAATGAGGAAGCTCATGTCGCTATCCACGCCTTTCCGGAAATTCGTATAGTTTGCCCGCACCAGCGCGTTCCGGAAATATTTTGAGCTCTCCGCAAACGCCTCAGAATGGACGGTGAAGCCAAGGTGCCGGAGGTATCTGACGGCAAAGACCGCGGTTGTCCTGGTGTTCCCCTCCGGGAAGGGGTGGATCTGCCAGATCCCGGTGATGAACTCCGAAAAATGCGCTATAGCCTCGTCAGATGTGAGCCCTTCATAGCTGAACTTCCTCTCCCGCCGCATATCATAATCAAGGGCTTCGGGGAGATCTGACGCGGGGGCGTAGTCGACGGTGTCCCCGCGGAGCACCTTCTCCCTTTTTGTGATGTCGTATTCCCGGAACTCCCCTGCGTGCCTGAGGACCCCCCGTGAAGATCCTCCGGTGTATGGAGCTGAATTCAGCCGGCGTCAGGGAGAAACGGTCATCCCCCAGGCATTCCGCGATATTGATTGCGGCAAACTCAGCATCTGCCGTCCCCATGTCATAGCTCCCTCCGGCAATCATCTCCTTATAGTGCGCTGTGAGCTCCTTCCTGCACTCCGCTAAGCAGAGCTCTCCCCTGATGCTCCGCTCAGCAAGGCTCACGAGGAAGGGAGATACAGTGAGGCTGTCGACATCCTGCAGCCCGATGGCGGCGCGGAGCCTCTCCGCGCGTGTGCGCTGTTCCGGATCATCTGATGTGAGGTATTCCCTTAGGCTGTCCATTCCTCTCTCCCTGAGCCCTTTCCCTGATTTTATCAGGAAGATTATGCGCCGCCCCTGCTGCCATCTCACTTCCGCCATCTTCCGGTCCTTCCGCACCGGGAGATCCGCCTCTTTCCGTATGAGCCCTGATGCCGTATCATGCTGCCTTAGGAGAATGATTAGGAGGCTTTCGTGTCGGACAGTCTGATTGACTTTCACCGCGGTGACGTCAAAGTGCTTGATGTTCAGGAGAAATACCGCGGCTTTTTCCGGGTGAATGACTACGAGCTCACCACAAGAAGCTACCGCGGAGGCTGGATGAAGCCCTTCCGCCGCGAGCTCATGGAGCGGGGCACCGCTGCGGGCGTCCTCGTATATGACCGGAAGAATGATCTGGTGCTCCTCGTGGAGCAGTTCAGGATCGGCGCGTATGCCGCCGGTCTTGAGCCCTGGAGCCTTGAGGTGGTCGCCGGCATCACGCCTGAGGGCGAGGATCCCCTGGAGACCGCGATACGTGAGACAGAGGAGGAGGCAGGCGTCAGCATTGACCGGGAGCACACCGTCCTCATCGGAAAGTTCCTCACGAGCCCCGGCGGCACCAGCGAGACGGTCTCCATCTATCTTTCGGAGGCGGACCTCTCGGAGGCGGGCGGCGCGCACGGGCTCCCCGAGGAGAACGAGGACATGCGCGCGGTCGTGCTGAGGCTCGATGACGCGCTCTCGCTCCTCGTGAAGGGCGGCATCAACAACTTCACGACTGTCGCGGCGCTGCAGAGCCTTGCGCTCCGGCTCGGGCGCACTGAGGCATTTGCCTGATTCTCCGGCCGCTGCAGTCATGCCCAGAAGACAGCTGCCGGCCGCAGAACCGCCTTTAGGCAATACTTGTTTGTAAAAATACTGTTATTTGTTCAAAATGTGATCAAATGACAATCTTTTTTTTCAACTCTTTACTTTTTTTGCGAACAATTCCTCTGAGTTTCTGCCGGCATTGGGGTATTATGCAGAGTGAGGCCGGCTCTCTTCGGAACCGGCTGTCTTTTTTGTACAGGAGAGCGGCAGAGCGCCGGGATAGCCATGCAGGATTTCGAGCAGGTGGATATAAAGGACGGAGATCCCGTTCATGTCCTTCATATCACCGACACGCATCTTTTTGCGGCTGAGGACGCGACCCTGCTGGGGATAAACACGGCAGAGTCACTCAATGCCGTCATCGATGCAGTACTCTCCTCCGGCCGGAAATACGACTTTGTCCTCTGCACCGGTGATCTCTCCCAGGACTACTCCACCGGCTCCTACGCGCGCTTCGCCGGGATCATAAAGCGCCTCGGGAAACCCCTGTTCTGGCTCCCCGGGAACCATGACGACGGCCCGCTGATGTACCGCATCATGCCGGGGCTCGGCATCAGCACTGCGCGCGAGATAAGGTGCGGCCGCTGGCAGTTCCTGATGCTCAACAGCCAGGTCTACAGCGCTCCCTGCGGCTACCTCGCCCCTGATCAGCTCGCCTTCCTCAGGGAGAGGCTTGACCGCTCGGACGGGCTCTTCTCCGCAGTCTGCCTGCACCACAACGTTTTCCACACCGAGAGCGCCTGGCTTGATCAGCATGATCTGAAGAACACCGACCAGTTCAAGTCAATCATCTATCACCACGGCATGGTGAAGCTGGTGCTCTGCGGCCATATCCACCAGAACCTGGAGAGGGAGCTGGGCGGCATAGACTATATCGCGACCCCCTCGACGAGCATACAGTTCGCCTTCGGGCACAACGATTTCCAGCTTGACCGCATCGGTCCGGGCTGGCGCTTCATCGACTTCGCGCCAGACGGTACGTTTTCCTCTGAGCTCTTCCGCCTCCCGGCGGAGAGCTTCAGCCCCAACTGGTTCTCGGGCGGCTACTGATGAGCACCTTTGTCTATCTCCACGGCTTCATGTCCGCGGGCAAGTCAAAAAAGGCCGAGGACTTCCGGAAGTTCCTTATGGAGTCCCACCCTGACTGCCGCTTCATCGCCCCTGACATCCCGGATGATCCTGTTGAGGCATACCGTTTCGTAACGGATTTGCTCGACGGCATAGGAGATGACCTCACGGGGCTTGTAGGGAGCAGCCTCGGCGGCTTCTGGGCCAGGGTCGCGGCGGAGCGCCTCTCTGTCCCCGCGGTCCTCATCAACCCGGTGGTGAACCCGGCGCCCCTCCTCGTGAACTTCCTTGGCAGCCACAAAAACCCCTATACGGGAAATGAGTTCGTTATTGAGAAGGAGCATGCCGCATTCCTCTCATCGCTCGCAGGCTCCAGGAATGAGGTCTCGCGCCCGGAGCTTTTCCTGCTCATCCTCGGGACGGGCGACGAGGTCCTCGACTACACCATGTCAGAGTCCTATTTCCGGAAGTCTGAGAAGATCATCGTCCCCGGCGGCTCCCACCGCCTGCCGGAGTTCGGCCATCTCACCGGGAAGGCCTTCAGCTTCCTTGAGTGGAAGTCGCGTGAGCGTGCTGCCTGATCTCCCGTCCTCCTGCCCCATATATGAGAATTAACCCGGCAAAAGCCGTCCCAGGCGCGCGCTTTTGGGCGGAAAGAGCCGGGAGCCTCCGGCTAACCTCCGCCCATGCGCTGCCGCGGGGCATCATGACGTCTGGGCAGATCCGGATATTCTCAGAAAAATGTCCTGTTCCATGACACAATCTGCCCGCATCCTGCTGCTCAGGTTGATTTATCGCCGCCGCGAATGCAAAATATCCTCCGCCGCATGAAAAGGGCCTGTCCCATCTCAAAACATATACGGAAAAGAAGCAAAGACTGGTGAAAAATGGAAGACTACTCAGCTGAATCGATAGAAGTCCTTAAGGGCCTGGAGCCCGTCAAGAGGCGTCCCGGCATGTACACCGAGACCACAAGGCCCAACCACCTGGCGCAGGAGGTCATAGACAACAGCGTTGACGAGGCGATCTCGGGATTTGCCTCGAAGATCAGCGTTGTGCTCTATGAGGACGGCTCGCTCGAGGTGACTGATGACGGCCGCGGCATGCCGGTCGACATGCACCCGACTGAGCACGTGCCGGGCATCGAGCTCATCTTCTGCCGCCTCCACGCTGGCGGCAAGTTCTCCGGCAAGAACTACAAGTTCTCGGGAGGTCTCCACGGCGTTGGCATCTCGGTGGTGAACGCGCTCTCCTATAAGCTCGAGGCCGAGGTGAGGCGCGGCGGGAAGGTTTACCGGATTGGCTTCTCCGGCGGCGATGTGACCGAGCCCCTTCACGAGACCGGCATCTGCGGGCAGAAGAACACCGGAACCCGCGTCAGGTTCTGGCCAGATCCAAAGTACTTCGACACCCCGAAGTTCCTCACCTCGAGCCTCCGCCACCTCCTGAAGGCGAAGGCCGTGCTCTGCCCGAACCTCGCCATCACCTTCGAGGACAGAAACACCGGGGAGAAGGACGAGTGGTGCTTCAGGGAGGGCCTAGATCAGTACCTCCGCGAGTCATTGAAGGACGTGACCATCATCCCCGCGGAGCCATTCTCCGGAAAGGGCGAGCTTGACGGCATCATCGCCGACTGGTCTGTCTGCTGGATTACGGAGGGCGAGGCCGAGGTCTCGGAGTCCTACGTTAACCTCATCCCGACTGTCCTCGGCGGCACCCACGTGAACGGCTTCAGGCAGGGCATACTTGACGCGGTCAGGGAGTACTGCGATTTAAGGAACCTCCTTCCCCGCGGCGTGAAGCTCATTCCGGACGACATCTCGGCCCGCTCCGCCTTTGTGCTCTCCTGCAAGATCCCCGAGCCGCAGTTCGCCGGGCAGACCAAGGAGAAGCTCTCGAACAGGGAGGCCTCGGCAGCCGTCGAGACATTGGTGAAGGACTCCTTCAGCCTCTGGCTCAACTCGGGAACCGACGAGGCCTCGGAGCTCATCGACTTCTTCATCACTGCGGCGGAGAAGCGCATCCGCTCCGCAAGGACCGTTGTCCGGAAGAAGCAGGGGCAGGGACCGGTGCTCCCCGGGAAGCTCACCGACTGCTACGGCGACGACGTCTCGCGCCGCGAGCTCTTCATTGTCGAGGGAGACTCCGCGGGCGGCTCCGCCTGCCAGGCGCGCGATCCGGAGTACCAGGCGATACTGCCCCTGCGCGGCAAGATCCTCAACACCTGGGACGCCGACAATGACAAAATCATGGCCAACAACGAGATCCGCGACATCTCGGTCGCCCTCGGGGCCGATCCGCAGAGCGCCGACCTCTCGGAGCTCCGCTACGGCAAGGTCTGCATCCTCGCCGACGCGGACTCGGACGGGCTCCATATCGCGACCCTGCTCTGCGCGCTCTTCGTGAGGCATTTCCCGAAGCTCGTGGAGGACGGGCACGTCTTCGTCTGCATGCCGCCGCTCTTCCGCGTCGACATCAAGAAAGAGGTCCACTACGTCATAGACGAGAAGGAGCGCGACGCGGTCATCAGCGAGGCGAAGAGGAAGAACCGGAGGCTCTCCGACTCCGACATCAAGGTCATCCGCTTCAAGGGACTCGGCGAGATGGATCCTCCGCAGCTCAAGGAGACCACGCTTGAGCCCAACACCCGCCACCTCGTGAGGCTGATGTTCGATCCTGACCACCAGGACACCGAGAGCATGATGGACATGCTGCTGAACGGGAAGAGGGCGGACGACAGGCGCGTCTGGCTCGAGGCGAATGGCAGCCTCGCAGAGGACGCCGAATAGAAAGGGCTTTCTCCGGAAACGAAAAAGGCGCCGCGGAACTCCTTCCGCAGCGCCTCTCTTTTTTTAGAAGAAATACGGTGATTAGCGGCAGCTGCCGTCAGCTCCCTTAAGGACTGCCTGTCCCTCGGTGTGCGCGAGGAAGCGGTGGAGCTGCTTCATCTTGGCGTCATCGCTGAAGGTCTTGGAGGTGAGGGTGCGGCTCTTTACCATGAATGAGGGATCCTCGCCCTGCGCCATATAGGCCCTTGCGAGGCAGGACTGCGCGGTCAGGTACTCGCGGGCAAGGGCGTTGATCTGCGCGTCGCCTGCCTTGTCGAGGTCGAGCTCCAGCACTCTCCTCTCGACGTCAGCCTGGCGCTTCAGCGCGCCGGTCTTGAGCTGGCTCAGGGAGAGCGAGCTGATGTAGGACTCGGCGTCAGCAGTTCCCTCTGCGATGGCGGATCCCGAGAAAGCGCAGGCGGCGCCGATGGCTGCCGCGATAATCATTTTGCTGAACTTCATTTATGTGTCACCTTTTTTCTGACAGATTTGATGCTATTTTAGCCTAAAGAGAGGGGAGCGGGGAATATTCCGCATAATGCCGCACCGCAGTCAGCGCAAAATGAAAGCACCGGAGAGGCAGGGCCTTCCCGGTGCTTGGTGTCAGGCTTTCCGGCAACTGCTGCCGGAGCCCTGGTCTTAAGCCTGGGGCAGGGCCTTCTTTGCCAAGTATTTGCTGTATCCGATGATTGCGAGCCACAGGAGTATGCCGAAGCCTGCGACGGTGAAACCGAGAGCGGCCTCGCCCTCGCCGAAATCCCAGAACGGCTCGCCGCCGATGACGCGCCAGATCCCGTCTACGACCCACATGATGGATGCGGAAAGGAAGGTGATGAATACCGGGCGGACCGAGTACTTGTTCTCATGATCAAGCTTCATCAGCACGAAGAAGAGGGCGGTGAACGCGATAGTTATGAGCAGGCACATAGTCAGGCCTCCTTCGGGGAAACAAGCCTGTGGGCGGTAAGGGCAACCCAGGCAGCCCAGGAAACAGTGAGCGCGACGTCCATGGAGACGCCGACAGTCAGGATCTCATGGATCATCTCCGCGGTGTCCTCAGGATTGTTCATTGCGAGCCGCCGAGCAGCATGGTGATGAGAGTCCCGATGCGCTTTGCCCAGATGAGCGAGCGCTCGGTGCCGTGGTGCTCGCAGGCCTTCTTGACGCCGTACGCGACAGCGCTTTCAGCGAGAGCAGCAATAAAACAAGCCATAAAATCCTCCAAAATTCCCCTGATCACCTGTCAGGCGCTTTCCTTCCGGGCAGTGCGGCGGCAGGCGGGCATACACTAAATTCAGGCTGTGGAACAGCAAATATCACGCCACTGATTATAACCTACTTTTCAGATAGGTTTTCAACTATTTTTTATGGATTATCTGAAAATCCTGTCTCCGGGATGTCAGAGCGCCATAAGTGCGGCATCCCGCGCGGCTTTTATCATGAAGACGTCTTGCACCGGCGCCGGAGCGTTCACGGGCTGCATTTCCCCGCGGCCGGCTCAGTCTTTCACCGGATGGGAATGAGTGTCTGTTTTGAGTGCACTATTGCATATTTATGGTGCGGTGCTGCCGAACTTTTCCCGGAGCTTCCTGAGAAAGAGCGCTGATGCCTTTGAGAAGGTCTGGTGCTTCTTCCAGACGATGCGAGGCTCAGCGTACAGGGGAGGGGAGAGCGGGCGGACGGTGAGACCCAGATCATCAGCGTTCACGAGGCGGAGGAACGTGAGCATCACGCCGGTGCCGCACGATGCCATCAGGGCGCCGTTGTAGGCCATGGTGTAGGTCCCCGCAATCCTCAGCTACTTCGCCGGCCTCCCGAGCCAGCGCCTCACGTCATCGCCGTGAGTGCCGTCAGACACCGCCTGCCTCGAGAGCACCAGATCGCGCCCGGCGAGGTCACCGGGAGTGACCGAGTCCTTTTCCGCGAGCGGATCGTCAGTCCTCAGGAACGCTCCCCACTCATCGCGGAACGGGAGCGGGATGATCTCGTAGCGCGAGGGATCCGGATCGCCGTAGGCGAAGGCGAAGTCGGCGAGCCCGCGCTCGAGGAGGTAGAGGCACATCTCGCCGTCAGCCGTGACCACCTGGGTACTGATGCCCGGATGGACGCGGCGGAGATCGCTCAGAATTTCCAGCACGTTCCTGAAGTACACCGACTCTCCGGCGGCTATCGAAACGGTGCCGCTCACCTCGTCGCTTTTCTGCAGCAGCTCCTGCTCGGCCCGGTCGGCAAGAGCGAGGATTTCCTCGGCGCGGCGGCGGAGGAGCAGCCCGTCCTCGGTGAGGCGCATGCTGTGCGGCTCCCTGATGAGTAGCCTCGTGCCGCAGGCCTCCTCCAGATCGTGGATCTGCCTCGAGAGCGCCGGCTGCGATATGCAGATGCGCTGCGCGGCGCGGGTGAAGCTGCCCTCGTTCGCGACAGCGGTGAAGTATCTGAGGAGCCTCAGCTCAAGATGCATCATTTTCAGCCTCCCGTCAGGGTGTTCCGATATGCATGCAGAGCATAACACGATATGCTGTATAAGCCTTTGTTTTGCCTGAAGCCCGCTGATATCCTGTACCCAGCTTGAAAGAAATACAGTCCTTATCGCATGAATCCGCCAGCGGCGGAACAGGAGACACACCATGAAAAGAATCACCGGCAGAAAGTTCCTTCTCGCAGCTCCGCTCATCGCAGGCGCAATGGGCATCGGCTCCGCGTCCGCAGCCGTTCCCGCGAAGGATCTCGCGGCAGAGTCGCAGATGGTTAACTCATCCATCACCGAGCTCACCGATGACACTCGCGTCTTCACCGTCGACAAGTCCCTGGACGTGAAGAAGGTCTCCTTCCAGAACCATTTCGGATTTGATGTCGTCGGCCACATGTGCCTCCCGAAGGACTTTGACGCGAAGAAGCAGTACGCCGCCGTAGTCATCACCGGCCCCTTCGGCGCCGTAAAGGAGCAGTCCTCCGGCCTTTATGCCCAGGAGCTCGCGAGGAACGGCTTCGTGGCAGTCGCCTTTGACCCCTCAACCACCGGCGAGAGCAGCGGCGCGCGCCGCAACGTGGGATCCCCAGAGCTTTTCACCGAGGACTACCATGCGGCGGTTGACTTCGTGTCGAACCTGAAGTTCGTCTCCCCGGAGCGCGTCGGCGCCATGGGCATCTGCGGCCTCTCCGGCATGGCACTCACCGCCGCGACGAGCGACACCCGCATAAAGGCAGTCGCAACCTCCGCGATGTACGACATGAGCGAAAGTATAAGCATGCACTACAAGGGCTCCTACTACACACCTGAGCAGCGCGCCATTGTGCTGAGGCACCTTGCCGGCGTCCGCGACCAGGAGGCGAAGAGCGGAAAGCAGGTAGTCGGCTATCATGAGCTCCCGGTCCTTGCCGACGGCTCCGTGCCTGTCGCATCGAAGCTCTTCCCCGACGCGCTGCCTGCTGACGCGGACTCAGTCACGAAGGAGTTCTTCAACTACTATGTAGGACGCGCCAACCATCCGCGCGCCATCAACTCCCGCTTTGCCTGGGACGGCACCACCCCGTACGGCTTCTTTGACTTCAGACTGATGGACAATCTTGACAGAATCAGTGTCCCTGTCCTCATGATTACCGGCTCGAAGGCTCACTCCAAGTACTTCACCGATGACGTCATCGCGAAGATCCCCGGGAATAACAAGCGCGAGATTGTCGTTCCTGACGCGACCCACACTGACCTCTATGATCAGATGGACAAGATCCCGTTTAAGGACCTCGTATCGTTCTATAAGACGAACCTGAAGTAACAGGATCCGTCAGTACACATTGAGAACAGAAACGGCAGGGCCTCTGCGGCGGAAGCCGCAGGGGCCTTTGTGCACTCTGGGAGGACGGAATTATGAATCAGGCAATTGCAAGGGATCGCGTCTCCCGGGATCTTGCCGACGCGAAATGCCCTCCAGCTCTCGTGAGCGAGTGCCTGGGCTTTGTTGAGAGCGGAACGGCAGCCGCCATGCTGCCGAAGCTTTCCTCGCACCGGAGGCTCCTGGTCGAGCGCATTCATGAGTACCAGGACGCCATCGACTGCCTTGACACGCTCGCGCACGATCTGAGGCGGGAGCGGGGGAATTCCTGAGGCACGGGAGGATGAATGGCAAAGGGAATCAGAACGTGGCTCTGCCTCGCGGCCGTCTGCCTTCTTGCGGCCTGCTGGCGCCTTCAGGCAGAGGAAGCCGGCGGCGCAGGATTGGCCGCAGCGGAAAGGACGGAGAGTGCTTATATGGAAATACATGCGGGAAATGAGGCGTTCAGGGTAACTCTTGAGGACAATGACTCGGCGAGGGCCCTCGTGAGGCTCATCGGGAAAGGGGAGAGGAGCTTTCCTGCCTCGGACTACGGCGGGTTCGAGAAGATTGTTGATCTGGGGAAGTCCCTCCCCCGCGACGATGAGCAGATCACCTCGCGCCCCGGTGACGTGCTCCTCTACGCGGGGAGCAGGCTCGTGATTTTCTACGGCCCCAACTCCTGGGCCTACACCCGCATCGGGCACATAGAGAACGCCGACGCGGGGAAGCTCAGATCCGCGCTCCTTGCGGCAGGAGGAGAGATCACGCTCTCCATCCGCTGAGAGGTTTCCTTTTCCGGCATGAGGAAACCTTTCCCCGCAGGTGATAGAATAAGGGGCTCAATCCCTACCAGATCTGTTACCCGGGGCAGAAATGTACACAGTAATCAAGAAAATTGCCTTTTCCGCGGCGCACCGCCTGACGCTTGACTACGAGAGCAAGTGCTGCCGCCTGCACGGCCACGAGTGGCACGTAACCGTCTATGTCCGGGCAGCGGAGCTTGACCGCAACGGCATGGTCATCGACTTCACCGAGATCAAGAGAAAGGTTACCGGGAAGCTTGACCACAGCTACCTCAACGAGGTCCTGGACTTCAACCCGACCGCGGAGAACATCGCGAAATGGATAAGCGACACCCTGACGGATGAGAGGGCGGAGTGCTACCGCGTCGAGGTGCAGGAGTCTGACAGCAACACCGCTGTCTTTGAGCGCTGATGAGAGTCTCCGAGATCTTCGTAAGCGTCGAGGGCGAGGGCTCGCGCCAGGGGTACCTCGCGACCTTCGTGAGGCTCCACGGCTGTGCCCTCCGCTGCAGCTGGTGCGACAGCCGCTACGCCTGCGAGGGCACAGACTACAGAGAGATGGCGCCCGACGAGGTTTTCGCCAGGGTGAAAGAGCTCGGGAACCGGAGGATTACCCTCACGGGCGGCGAGCCCCTCATCTCGAAGGAGGCTCCCGACCTTGTCGTGCGCCTCGCGGAGTCGGGCTTCGAGGTCAACATAGAGACCAGCGGCTCAGTCGACTACACGGCTCTTTTCCCTGAAGACGTGCGTGAGCGCCTCGGGACAAACCTCATGATTACCGCTGACTGGAAGTGCCCGGGCTCCGGCATGGAGAAAATGATGAAGGAGCAGTGCTTCACCTCGCTCTGCCAATGGGACGTGCTGAAGTTCGTGGTCTGCTCCCGGGAGGACCTGGAGCGCGCCGAGAGCGTCATCCGGAAATTCTCCCCGCCCTGTCAGGTATTCCTGAGCCCGGTGTTCGGCAGGATCAGGATGTCCGACATCGTGGACTTCATGAAGGAGCGGAACCTCCAGAACGTGCGCATCCAGGCGCAGCTCCACAAGATCATCTGGGATCCCGCGTCCAGGGGCGTCTGACACAGCCTTTCCCCGCCGTAAGTCATTCCCGGCGCTCTTTTGCTAAAATAGCAGAGTTTAATTCAATCTTTTTTACCGGATTCACCCTTACTCGAAGATGCTTAGTTTTGAACAGGAAATCGCCAAGCGCCGCACTTTCGCGATAATCTCACACCCTGATGCAGGTAAGACCACCATTACTGAAAAGGTTCTGCTGTTCGGCAAGGCCATAACCAAGGCCGGCACCGTGAAGGGACGCGGATCCGGGCAGTTCGCGAAGTCGGACTGGATGGACATGGAGAAGGAGAGAGGAATCTCCATCACGACCTCCGTGATGCAGTTCCCGTATAACGGCTGCCTGGTTAACCTCCTCGACACCCCGGGACACGAGGACTTCTCCGAGGACACCTACCGCGTGCTCACCGCCGTTGACTGCTGCCTGATGGTCATCGACGCAGCGAAGGGCGTGGAGGAGAGAACAAGGAAGCTGATGGAGGTTACGCGCCTGCGCACCACGCCTATCCTCACCTTCATGAACAAGCTTGACCGCGAGATCCGCGATCCGATGGAGCTGATGGACGAGGTCGAGAACGAGCTCGAGATCCTCTGCGCGCCCGTCACCTGGCCTATCGGCTGCGGCCACAGCTTTAAGGGAATCTACCACATCTACCGCGACGAGACCTATCTCTACGAGCGCGGGCAGGGCGCCTTCATCCAGGAGAAGAGGGTCATCAAGGGCCTTGACAATCCGGATCTCGACAAGGCCGTCGGCGAGGATCAGGCCGCGCAGCTCCGCGAGGAGATCGAGATCGTGAAGGGCGTCTCGCAGCGCTTTGATCTGGAGTCCTTCAGGAAGGGCGAGATGACCCCGGTGTTCTTCGGAACCGCGCTCGGCAACTTCGGCGTCGACTGCATGCTTGACGGCCTCACCGAGTGGGCGCCCGGGCCGCAGCCGCGCATGACCGAGACCCGCGAGGTGCAGCCCACCGAGCAGAAGTTCAGCGGCTTCGTCTTCAAGATCCAGGCGAACATGGATCCCAAGCACCGCGACCGCATCGCCTTCATGAGGATAGTCTCCGGCGAGTACGAGAAGGGCATGCGCATGTTCCACACCCGCATCGGGAAGGAGCTCATCGTCAATGACGCCGTAACCTTCATGGCGGGCGAGCGCGACCGCGTTGAGAAGGCCTTCCCCGGCGACATCATCGGCATGCACAACCACGGCACCATTCAGATCGGCGACACCTTCACCGAGGGCGAGAACCTCCACTTCACCGGCATCCCGAACTTCGCGCCTGAGCTCTTCAAGCGCGTCAGGCTGCAGGATCCGCTGAAGCAGAAGCAGCTCCTCAAGGGCCTTATCCAGCTCTCCGAGGAGGGTGCGGTGCAGGTGTTCAGGCCTCTCATGAACAACGACCTCATCGTGGGCGTTGTGGGAACCCTGCAGTTTGACGTGGTCATCTCCCGCCTGCAGCACGAGTACCATGTCGACGCCTCCTATGAGGATGTGAGCGTCTCGACCGCCCGCTGGGTCGACTGCGACGACAAGGAGAAGCTTGAGGACTTCAGGAACAAGTGCATGATGAACCTCGCGCTTGACGGCGGCGACAACCTGACCTACATCGCCCCGACCAAAGTCAACCTGAACCTCACTGAGGAGCGCTGGCCTGACATCAAGTTCTTCAAGACCCGTGAGCACTGAGCTCTTCTCTGACTCCCACTGCCACTTCGGCGACGAGCCCCTCCGGAGCTCCGCCGAGGATGTCTACAGGCGCGCGCTTGAGAATGGCGTGCGCCGCTTCATGATCCCTGAGGTTCACCCCTCTGACGAGCGCTTCATCGAGGGCTTCGCCTCCACGCATGAGGGCGTCTTCCGCGCCTTCGGCATCCATCCCTGGGCCGCTTCGGAGTGGGACGGGAAGGAGTTCAGCCCGTCATCCGTCAGCAGGTCAGTGAAAGCCATAGGGGAGTGCGGGCTTGACCGCCTCCACACCTCTGACTTTGAGCTTGAGACAAGGCTTTTCGAGGCTCAGATTGCTCTTGCAGAGAGCCTTCACCTCCCGCTTCTTGTCCACTCCCTCCGCGCGAACAACGAGGTCATGAGGGTTCTTAAGCGCCATCACGCGAGAGGCGTCATCCATGGCTTCTCCGGATCCTTTGAGGAGGCCATGGCCTTCATCAGCCTGGGCTTTTTCCTCGGGGCGGGCGGTGTGATCACCTACCAGAGAGCGCAGAAGACGAGGAGGACCTTTGCGAGGATTCCGCTTGGCTCCATCCTCCTCGAGACCGACTCTCCCGCGATGCCTCTTTCGGGCTTCCAGGGCGAGGCGAATATGCCCGAAAGGGTGCCCATAGTCGCCAAGTGCCTTGCGGAGCTCCGCGGGATAAGCGTGCAGGAGGTCTCGGATGCTACCGAGCGGAATTTCTCCTTTCTTTTCCTCAGCGGGGAGGGCTCATAATGCGCCTTACCATGCTCGGAACCGGCGGAGCGCTCGTAACTGACTGCTACAACACCTGCATTGCCCTGGAGGAGAACGGCAGCGTGTTCATCACCGACTGCGGCGGCGGGAACGGGATCCTCCGGCAGCTTGAGGCTGCGCGCATTGACGCAGGGAGCATCAGGCAGGTCTTCATCACGCACCGCCATCTTGACCATTTCACGGGCGCGCTCTGGCTCATGCGCCTCATCGCCTATCAGATGCGGCACGGGCGCTATGAGGGCGACGCGTCCTTCTATGGGCACGATGAGGTGATAGCGCTCCTCCGGAGCATCTCCATGTCGCTCATCGATGCGAAGGAGTCCAGGTTCATAGATGAGCGGATCCATCTTGTCAGTCTCGCCGATGGTGAGGAGTTTGAGGTCATGGGGCACCCTGCAGTCTGCTTCGACATTCACTCCACGAAGGCGAGGCAGTCCGGGTATTCGCTTTTCTATGATGAAGGGAGAAAGCTCACCTGCCTCGGCGACGAGCCCTACCGTGAGTGTGAGAGGCAGTACGCAGAGGGGAGCGACTGGCTCCTCCACGAGGCGTTCTGCCTCTGGTCCGATAGGGAGCTCTACCGCCCCTACGAGAAGCACCACTCGACTGTACGTGACGCCTGTGAGGCCGCGGAGACGCTCGGCGTCAGGAACCTCCTCCTCTACCACACCGAGGACAATGACCTCGCGCACCGGAAGGAGCGCTACACGGAGGAGGGCCGCAGGTACTTCAGCGGAAGGCTCCTCGTCCCTGATGATCTCGAGTCCTTTGAGCTCTGATCCGGCTTTTTCCATCTCACGCTGACGCCTCTCCATAGTAAAATAGGCCATCATTTTTGGAGACTGACATGACTCGCTTTATTCCTATTGATGTTTCGGTCTGGGAGAGATATCTCCCGGCAGGAAAGCTCTTTGATGAAAACCTCTCGCCCGTATCCGGAGCGCCCCTCACCGGCGCAGTAAGCGCCGTGTTCGGGCGTCAGCTCACCCGCTCTGACATCCTCCAGTTCCTCTCCGAGGCAAGGGAGAAGGGGCTCAGGACAGAGATGCTCCGTCCCTTCACCGAGTCAGGCGTCAGCTGCGCCGTATTCCTCCACGACCGCTTTGACGCGTCGTTCTCACATGAGCTTAAGTTCCGTGACTCGTCTGTCGATGCGCTTCATGTCGCAAGGCTCCCCGATCCGAGGAAGCCCGGCGTCATCGTCATGGACATGGACATGACCTGCGTGCGCTGCGAGTGCATCGACGAGATGGCAAAGCTCGCCGGCATCGGGAAGGAGGTCTCTGACGTAACCGCGCAGGCGATGAACGGCAAGATGCCCTTCCAGGAGAGCTTCCGCCGCCGTATCGCGCTCTTTAAGGGAAAGAGCGAGAAGGTGATGGACACCGTTGAGGAGAAGCTCCCTGTCATGCCGGGGCTCGGAGCGTTCATGGCCAAGGCCCACTCCTTCGGCTGGAAGAGCGCCATCGCCTCGGGAGGATTCACGAGGTTTGTGGGGAAGGTGCAGAGGATGTTCGGCATCGACCGCATCGAGGCCAATACCGTTGAGTTTAAGGACGGCCTCTTCACCGGGAATGTCATCGGGCGCATCGTCGACTCCAGCGTCAAGCTCGCAACCCTCAAGGACATGACGGAGAAGTACGGCATCATCCCCGGGAACTCCATCGCGGTGGGCGACGGCGCGAACGATCTCCCGATGATCAAAGGCGCCGGCTGCGGCCTTGCCATACACGCGAAGCCCGTGGTGCGCGAGGAGGCGCCGGTTGCCATCAGGTACCTCAACCTCGAGGCGGGCGCCGTAGTCCTGGAGGCTGCCCTCAGGGCGTCAGAGGCCCTCTCCGCCTGAAAATGAGCCGCAGGAACGCATTTTTCCTCCTCGTGCTCTTCGCGGCCTACGTGGCCTTTCTCTGCTATGTCGAGCTCAGCAGGCCCTCAGGCAGGGAAAGGCTTCCCGTGTCTCTTGTGCTCCCTGCGGCGACGGCCTGCTGCTGGCTCGTGAGGTACTGCCGCTGGGCATATCTCCTTAAGGTCCTCGGCTTCCATCAGCCGTTCTGGAAGGGGCTCGTCATCTACATCCTGGGCTTTGCCTACACCGCGACTCCGGGAAAGGCTGGGGAGCTCGTGCGTGTCGCCTACCTCAGGCGCTTTGACCGGAGAACCTCGAAGGTCTACTCCGCCTTCATCGCCGAGCGGTTCTGCGATTTTGTGGTGATGACCGCCTTGGGCGGCGTGCTCTTTCTCGGAAGTCCCCTCGCGCTTCTTGCGGTCGGCGCGTTCTTCGTGATTCTCTCCTCGGCTCTCGCGCTCACCGGCATGTCGCGGCGCTTCTCAAGGCTCCTTGCCGCGCCGTTCAGGCTGCTCGGCCTCAATTCCCTGGTGAGGTTCGTCTTCCGCGTGAGGTCAGGAATAAGGTCGCTCGTGAGGCTCCTCACCGTAAGGACCCTGGCGGTGATGCTGCTCTCGGGGCTTTTCGGCTGGACCATCTACTCCCTCGGGGTGGTGTACTACCTGCATTTCATCGGCTTTGAGCTCCCCTTCTACGCTGCGTTCAGCGCCTATCCCGCGGCGATGGTGTCAGGGGCTGTGTCCATGATCCCGGGCGGGCTCGGCGGCACCGAGGCGGTTTTCTGCCTGGTGCTCGAGAGCTTCTCGAAGGGCGGCCCGGTCATTGAGGCCGCGTTCATGGTGAGGTGCCTCACCATGTGGTTCAGCGTCGCCGCAGGGCTCCTCTGCCAGGGGATAGTGTTCGTCCAGGACCTGAGGGCAGGGCATGCCGCAGCCAGTCTGAACGCGGAAAAGAAATGAGTCCTCAGCGGAGATGAGTCGGTTCCTGCAGTGCCGGGAAAGGATTTGCGCAGTGCCGCTCAAATGCTCTGGGATGACTTTGGTACAGGCATGAAGGGAGCCGCCGCGTCTCCTTCTCCATCACCTGCGCAGAAATTTGCCAATGTATCAGCGTCAGAGGAAACGCATGAGAAAGCGCGGCGGCCGCCCGGAGTATACCGCAGGATCAGGCCGTTCTGAAGAAAAATGCCTCAGTCCCACGGAAACAGGGGGGAGATTCGGCTCAGCGCGTCAGCACTGATCGAGGCTGAAGGTGTTGTCGGTTATGACCTTGTCGCTGTTGTTGCGGTCAATGTAGACGTAGCGGATTTTCCAGTCCTTATTCCACTCGCTGTTGAACATCAGGCGGCAGGCCACCTTGCTGTTCCCCTCGGGGGTCTGGTACTTTATCCTCTCGTAGAGCCCCTTTAGGTCCGCGTCCCTGGTGGAGTAGACGCCGATCTCGAAGGTGAGCACGCCGCCGGTGAAGTCAGCCTTCTCGATGCTCGTCATGTCATCGATTTTAAGCGGGATCATGCTCAGGATCTTCCTCACGTAGGCGTTTGTCCCTGAAGCCTGTGATGATGATGCGGCCGACACGTCCTCGGGCATCTCCTCCTCGGGGAACGGCGGCCTGCCGTCAGTAACCTCGGTCTCGGAGAACTTGGCGCGGCGGTCAATCTGGTACTCGATGTACGGGATGCCGTAATAGAGCCCGGTAGCGAGCACTATGGCGATGACTATTCCTGAGATTACAATTCTCGGCCTCAGGAACTTCGGATAGTAGGGGCGCCTGCGCTCCACAATGGGCGTTGTGCCGCTCTCGCTCTCATGAGTGCTGCTGTCCTGCTTTTCCATCTTTTACTTCCTCTGTCTCCTGCTGCCTGACGATCCGGAGTTTTTCTTATTGCTCTGCGCCTTGCGGGATGATGATTTCCCGGAGGAGCCCTTCTTCTGCGAGGCGGAGGACCTCTGGTTATTCTTCTGTGAGGCTGACGGCCTCTGGTTCTTCTTCTGCGACGCAGACGATCTCTGGTTCTTCTTCTGCGAGGCGGAGGACCTCTGGTTCTTCTTCTGTGAGGCCGATGACCTCTGGTTGCTCTTCTGCGACGCGGAGGCTTTCTGATCCTTCTTCTGCGATGAGGATGCCCTGCCTGAGCCATTTCCTGACTTTGCCTTCTCCGTCTTCGGTGAGCTCTTCAGGAATCTGTCAGCGTTCGACTCGTCGATGACAACGGCCCTCGAGAGCTGGCTCTTGTAGCTCCCGACATCCTTCGCGAACTCCTTGCTCGCGTTCCAGTCGATGCTGACGCTCTCCCTGCTGCTGCCTCCCGGGAGGTCGACACGCATTGCGTCAACCGCGCGCCCGTTGATGCGGACCTCGTAGTGGAGGTGCGGCCCGGTGGAGCCTCCGGTGTTGCCGGAGAGCGCAATGACCTGTCCCTGGGAGACCTGCTGCCCGGTGCGCACCAGCGCCTTCGAGAGGTGCATGTAGACGGTGCTGTAGCCGCCTGTGTGCTTGATGATGATGTAGTATCCTGCGCCGCCTCTCTGGTAGCTGGTCTTGAGGACCGTGCCGTTTGCCGGGGCATAGACCTTTGTCCCGATCGGGGCGGTGAAGTCAGTGCCGTAGTGCGGGCGGTAGATGCCGCGGATCGGGTGCCAGCGGTGCGGGTTGAACGGGCTCGAGACCTTGGTGTTGTTCGGCATGGGGTAGCGCCACCAGCCGCTTCCGGTGGATCTCCTGCTTACGGTCGGCGATACTCCGTTCTCCGGGTAGAACATTCCGTTCTTCGCGCGGTAGAGGGCAATGGTCTTTCCGCCTGAGGTGAAGGAGACCGCCATGATCCTGGCGTTCTTGTCCCCGCTCGGACGGTCAAAGAGCACGCGGAAGGAGTCGCCCTTCCGGAGATCGCGCCTGAAGTTGATCTTGCCCTTGTAGATCTTGATGATCCTGCTGATGTGGGCGGAGGTAAGGCCGGCCTTTTTGGCGTCAGTGATGAAGACGCCCCTGGTGATGGTGCCCATCAGGACATTTGAGCTGCGCTTTGCCTCCTCGATCCGCTGCTGCTTCTCCATCTCGCGCTGGACCTTCTCGGCATTCTCGCGGGCAATGCGCTCCTTCTCGGCCTTCTCCTTCTCAGCCTTCTCCTTTTCGGCCTTCTCCCTGGCGGCTTTCTCCTTTGCCTCCTTCTCGGCCTTTTCCTTTGCGGCCTTTTCCTTCTCGGCCTTCTCCTTTGCCGCCTTCTCCTTCTCAGCCTTTTCCTTCTCGGCCTTCTCCTTGGCGGTCTCCTTCTCGGCCTTTTCCTTCTCAGCCTTCTCCTTCTCGGCCTTCTCCTTTTCGGCCTTCTCCTTCTCAGCCTTCTCCTTCTCAGTCTTTTCCTTCTCGGCCTTCTCCTTTTCGGCCTTTTCCTTCTCGGCCTTTTCCTGCTCTTCCTTTGCCCGGGCGGCCTCCTCCTCTGCCTCGGCCTTCTCCTCGTCCTTCTCGTACTCCTTTATCTCCTCATCGGTAAAGGCGCTGTCGGTATCTGACTGGGCGTAGGTTGCGGGATCGGTCTGCGGCTCCTTCACGAGGCGCTCAAGATCGGCCTGCTCGTAGGTTCCGGCGGGATCGGTGTAGGAGATATACCTGTCGTTCTTGCTGTCGTAAACGTAGATGATCTCGTTCTCGCTGCTGAACATCGAGATGGCGAGGGAGAGCAGCGTGCCGTTGCGGTCAATAAGGAAGTGCAGCTTCTGCCCGATCTTGAGCCTCGTGAGCGTCTTGGTCTGATCGGTCTTGAGGAGCATGAAGAGCGTCTTCTGCGACAGGTTCAGCGTGTTGAAGATGGTGGAGAGGTTATCGTCCTCCTTTACCGTGTAGTCGAGCCAGTCGAGCTCGTTCTCGTCCTCTCCTGACTCCGCCTTCTGCTCCTTCTCCCCGTCCTTGCTGAAGGCGTCCTGGAAGATGTTCTCGATGTCGTCATCGGCGAACTCGCTGTCGATGAGATCCGGGGAGTCGTCCGGGATGTCCTCGTCTGTCCCTGAGTCATTGGCGGTCAGCTCAAGGTAGCGCATCCTCGAGTTGTGGATCTTGTCGAATATCTTGTCGTCATCCGCATCGGCGGCTGTAGGGCTGACGTAGTCGGAATGGTAGTAGTCTGGATCCGGATCTGGGATAAGCGGCGCGAGGATTACTGTTGCGGCGGCGAAGCCCAGCAGGGCAAAAAGCTGGGTCTTCGGGATAGGGCTGTGCTCGAGTGACAGAACTGTTTTTACGAGCTTCAGTAATCTCATCTCTTATCACCGGTTCCGGGAACAAAAAAAAGCAGGCCTGTCCTGCTCTGCCGCCTGATGCCGGATCTGCATCATTCTGGCAAAAAAAATCCGCACCATGTGGCGCGGATCTCATTTTACACGAAACAGGCGACTGACCGGCTCTTTTTTTTGTCAGAGCGCGCCTGCCGGACGATTACTTGTTGAGTGCGTCCTTGAAGGCCTTTCCTGCAACGAAGGAAGGAACGTTGGAAGCCTCGATCTGGATGGACTCACCGGTTCTCGGGTTGCGGCCGGTGCGGGCGTTGCGGTGAGATACCTTGAAGGTGCCGAAACCGACCAGCTGAACCTGATCACCCTTCTCGAGGGTCTCCTGGATTGCCGCAAGGGCGGCTTCAAGAATCTGCTTCGCATCAGACTTATTCTTGTCGGTCTTGGCGGCAATAGTGTCAATTAATTCGGTTTTGTTCATAGTATCCTTAAAAACCCTTTTTAACTATTTGTTCCTATGCTTTCTGGCGAAAGCCACATTACTCAAGCCCTTGTCGCAGACGGATGAACCGCGGCGGTGTCAGAGCTATTCTGTATTAAATCATTGAAAAAATAAACATCTTTAAATTTTATTTTTTCGAAATTTGCGCGAGCGCACCGTTTTTAGCCAAAAAATAACCAGTTCCGGCCAGAACCGGCGCTCATGAGCCGTCCCGGCACGCCCGCGCCGCATGTCCCAGCCCGCTACGGCTTCGGGGAGACTCCGGAGCTGAACAGCACCTCGTCGGTGATGTCGACGATGTCAAGCACTGCCGTGACGCTCCAGATGGCGTTCTTGAGGGCCCTCGCCTTGTGTACCGCGTATTTTGCCACATAATTCAGATCTTTGGCAATATTCGTGAGATCAGGCCTTCCGGTCTTGGAGAGGAAGAGCCTGAGCGCGTAGAAGCTCCCGCGGCTCTGTGACTCCCGGATGAACTTCAGCCTCTGCGCGCTGTCGGTGAAGTCGTCCTCCCTTACGGTGAGGTAGCGGATCTCGCCGCTCACGCCGAGGCGCCCGATGTAGACGGTCGTGCAGAGGGACGCGGAGCTGTCCTTGAGCTCCTTCAGCGGATCATCGATAAGCGACTTCATCATGCCGTCATGCAGGAGGGGATAGAGGTTGTAGCCGCCGCTGCCCTTCGGGGACATGTCGTGGAGCACGCTGCAGCCCTTCCTCGGGTACTCGCTGATGCCGGCGGCGCCGATGCTCCCCTTGATGCGCCCCAGGAACACCGGCATGGAGAAGATGTGGCGGACGAAGAGCGCGCGCATCGCGTTCGTCATGCTCTCGAGATCGCGCACCTCCTTCTGCGGCTTCAGGACGTCAGGGTTGCTGTCGATGAGGTCGGTGAAGAACTTCTTCCCCGGGTGGTCCCTGACCGAGCTGTCAGCCTCGAGGTTGATGACGGTGTGGCTCTCGTTAGCATGCACCACGCGGTAGGGCATGTCCTTGAGGAAAATCGACTTGGTGAGCTCCTGCATCTCCGGGAGGCTTATCCTGAGGACTTCGTCCTTCTCCACGTCAATCGGCTCGTCGGTCTGGATCTGCAGCCCCGACGTCGAGACGTCGTTGGTCCAGCCGGCCTGCTCCTCGCTGTTCTCGCTGATCTCGACCGAGGTCTTGTGCGGGTAGCGGGGCTCCTTCCTGAGCTTCTTCCCTCCGAGCATGTAGAACTGCACCGGCTCCACGTCAGTGCGGTGCCGGAAGATCTGCAGCATGATCTTGCCAGCGAGGTCCGGGGTCTCCTCCGGAATGAGCCCTCCGGTGCCCTCCTCGACGGACACCAGGCCGCCAACATAGCTGATGGCGGTTACCGAGTTCACCACATACTCGCGGAACAGCGGATTGAAGTTCTCCGAGACGAAGGAGGCGACGCCGTCCCTCTTCACGTCAGCCTTCTCGATGTCGAGCCTGAACACGTGCCAGGAGGAGAGCTTCCGTCCGGCCTCGAAGAATAGATCCCTGAGCCCGGTGCGCCTGAGCTCGAGGCCGGTCGCCGAGTAGAAGACGACCTTCCCCCTGGACATGACCTTGAAGCAGTAGACGAAGTCATAGCGCCCGCCGTCCGCCTCCTCCGTAAGGAGGCTCAGCCTGTTGGGCGGGAGGACTGAGGCGAGTCGGTCCTGGTTGTTCTCGTCGCGCCAGTACTCGAGGATTGCGGAGTTCCCGGGGCTCTTGAGTACCGAGGTGATTCTGGGTGGCTCTCCCGTCATGAAGAAGGGGAGGCTCGTGATCTTCGGGATGTAGTACTGCTCGTAGCCCTTCGCGGAAAGCGAGCTCAGGAGGTGGTCGACGTTCACCGTGTAGCGGAGCTTGTTGTTGTCGATAAACTTGCTGATGAGCGACTCAAAGGCGGGATTGTCCGCGTTCCGGAGGAGCGTTACCGAGAACTTGGATCCCTGTCCCTGGGTGCGGAGCACGCGGTACTTTATCCTGGTGAGCGAGGGCTGCTGCAGGCGGGAGACCTTGGCCCTGAGATCGGTGAAGGTGACGAGCGCCTCGTCATTCTTCTGGAGGGGCTGCTCCTTCATGAGCGAGACGCGGATGCCGGAGACGGAGAGGTCGTTGGTCTTCCCCTCAAGCGTCTGCCCGTTCACGCTGATTTTGACCGCGGTGATGTAGCGCATGCGCTCTTCCGTGCGCCTTGTATAGCTCGCGAACACCACGGGCTCGGTCTCGAACGACTCCGGGGAGCCCTGCGCGGCGGCCGGGCGGTCAAGGGCCGCCTGCTCCTCGGCGCGCTCCTGCTCCATCCTTGCCCGGTGGGCCGCGGTCACCATCTCCCAGACGCCCATCGTATAGGCGCCCTGGTAGAAGCTGATGGCGCTCTCAAGGACCTTCTCGTCCTCCGGGGCGAGGAAATGCTTCACTCCGTGCACCTCGCGGAGCTCCGCGGCGCGGTCGTCCCTGAAGTCCATGGAGCGGATGCAGGGGGCGGTCCTCCTCCCGATCTCGAGACGGATCAGGTAGCGGTCGCCCTTGTCCGCGCCGGCTGCGTCCATCGCCTGCTCGAGGGTGGTCTGGAAATCCGCGTCGCGGTACCTGCTGACTATCCCGTCCACGAGGGAATTTATCTGATCCTGCTCCAATGCCATAGTGCGCCTGTCTGAGTACCAGTCTTCAGAGACTCTGATAATTCTAATGCACTAATTATATGCATCATTGCTGATGAGTCGGTGAACAGTGTCATTGTTTGATGAAAAAGTCCCGGGAACTGAGGTTAATCCCGGTAAAATGAGGCTTGCTGAGCCCCGGAGCGCCATCAGGCATCGCGGGAAAGCAGGAGCAATTGAGCCTCTCCTTCCTGAATCATGCCTGAGGGCGCACAGCTTTTGTGCCGTTCCTGCTAAAATGAAGCCTGAGCCGCGGAGAGTCAGTCCGCGGCGCGGCCGGCGAGGCCTGCTCTTTTCCCTTTCCCTATCGGTGGTGCAATGGAATTTTCTGAACTGGATCTTGATGACCGTCTTCTCTCCGCTGTGGCTGAGGCCGGCTGGAGGAAGCCTACCTCCGTGCAGCAGAAGGTCATTCCCGAGGCCCTCCTCGGCCGCGACATCATGGCCGAGTCGCCGACCGGCACGGGAAAGACCGGGGCCTTTGTCCTCCCGGCGCTGCAGCTCCTCATCGACAGCCCTGTGAGGAAGCGCCCGGGCGCGCCCGCGGTCCTGGTCATCTCCCCCACGCGCGAGATAGCGCTGCAGACCGTGGCCGAGTTCAGCCGCCTCGGGAAGGATCTGGGCTTCAGCGCCTCGGCCGTAATCGGCGGCGAGGGCTACGATGATCAGGAGGAGGCGCTTTCCGCAGGCGCCGAGATAATCGTCGCGACGCCGGGGCGCCTTCTCGAGTACCAGCACATCGGCCTCTTTGACGGGCGGAACGTGAGAGTTATGGTCCTCGACGAGGCGGACCGCATGCTCGACATGGGCTTCGGACCAGACGTGCTCCAGATCGTCTCGTCCGTCCCGGATCGCGCGCAGGTCATGCTTTTCTCCGCGACCCTCGAGGGCAGGGGAGTCGAGAAGTTCGCGGAGGAGTGCCTCAAGGATCCCGTCACCGTGAGGACCGAGTCACCGAGGAGCGAGCATAAGAAGATCCCGCAGTACTACTGCTACTGCGACTCCCTGGAGCACAAGCGCGCCATACTCCTGAACCTCCTCGGGAGGGAGAACTACGCGAGGGTCCTGGTGTTTGTGAGGACCCGCGAGCGCCTCGAGGACCTCTCAAAGTTCCTGCAGGGGAAGGGCGTCGAGCACGCGGTGCTCCGCGGCGAGATGGAGCAGGAGCGGCGCGCCGAGTCGGTGAGCCGCTTCTCTGAGGGGCAGGTGAAGGTCATGCTCGCGACCGACGTCGCGGCCCGCGGCATTGATCTCCCCGACGTAACGCATGTCATCAACTACGATCTCCCCTGGGGCGCCGACATCTACGTCCACCGCATCGGGCGCACCGGGCGCGCGGGAAAGAGCGGCACCGCGGTGAGCCTGGTCGAGGCCCATGACTTCGAGATGGTGGGGAAGATTGAGCGCTACACTGGCGAGGCTCTCCGCCGGCGCGTCATCGAGGGGCTTGAGCCTAAGACAAAGCAGCCTGTCTTCAGCGGCCGCGTGAAGGGAAAGAAGAGAAAGGACGCCAAAGAGGACGAGCGGCAGAAGGAGAAGAAGCAGCACCGGAAGGAGCTCCGGAAGAAAAAGGACAAGAACATCAAAGACAAGGGTAAGCCTGACTTCGCGGCAAAGGCCGCTGCGAGGAGGGCGAGGGAGAAGGCCGCTGCCGCGGCAGATGGGCAGCAGGTCCCGGTCCCTGAGGAGTGAGAATTCCGTGACGCGGCTCCGCTTTCCCGGACCGCGCCGGGACACTCTCCTTTTTTCTGCTAAAATAGGCCCCGTTCCGGAAGACGGGGCCTTTCCGTTTCCTGGAGGCCTGCCGCTTTTGGCTTTCGTCTTTGAGTCCCCCGGGGACGCTGCTTTTCATTTGGAGCATTGCAGCTTGATTAGTTTCAGTTTTACAGTTATGTACTGGAAATGACGCTTCAGATTTTCCCGAAGCATCCTCTAAAGTGCCATCGCTGTAAGAAGTCGTCCGAGGACGAGCTGAAATCAAGTAAGGCTAAGAATAGTTCCGGCGCTGTTTCATACGAAAACATCCGGATTTTTAAGGTTCAGAATAATACAGATGATTAGGGAACAGACTTTGAGGCTTCTCGTGCTGACTACGGCAGCATGCCTGATCCTTGCCGGATGCGTCTCATCGGGAGGCGCGGGGCAGGAGGAGGCCGGAGCGGTCTCATCGTCAGACAGCATCTCGGCAAGGGCAGGCGACCGGAAGGGGAGCGGTGACAGGAAGCGCAGGAACGGCTTCAGCGTCGCCGGCACCGAGGACGCCAGGATTTGGGAGGCCCTCGTAGAGGACTTCGAGCTCGAGGGGGCAGACCGCCCTGAGGTCGCCGCCGAGCGGAGCAAGCTCTCCAAGGCGGGAAAGTACTACTCCAAGATCCTGAAGAACGCCGATCCCTATATCTACCTTATCTACAACGAATTCAAGACCAGGGACATCCCGGCGGAGCTCGTCCTCATCGCGCTGCAGGAGAGCCATTTTGACCCCTCTGCCGTCTCGAGATCCGGCCCCGCGGGGCTCTGGCAGTTCACGCCGACCACCGCGAAGGGCATGGGGCTCCGCGTAGGGAAGGGCATAGATGAGCGCAAGGACCCGATGAAGTCGACCCGCGCCGCCTGCGACTACCTCCTCCGCCTCAATGACGAGGTGGGCGGCGACTGGCTTACGACCATCGCGGCGTACGGCATGGGCCCGTACAACATCAAGAAGCAGATCAAGAGCCGCAGGGCCGCGGGCCGCCCGACTGACTTCTGGTCGCTCGACATCCCTCCCTTCACCAGGAAGTATGTCTCGAGGATCCTCGCCTTCGCGGATCTCCTCAGGAACCACGAGAGCAACAGCTACACGCTGCCTGACACCCCGTTCCGCGAGTACGCGGCCTACGCAGAGGTCGGGAGCGCCGACAGCCTCGAGGAGATAGCGAAGAAGGCAAACCTTTCCATCAGCGAGCTGCGCCGCCTCAACATCAGCGTCTCAGAGAAGGCCTCGCTCAAGAAGTTCAACATCAAGAGAATCCTGGCGCCGGTTGACGACGTCGACCGGATAGAGAAGACATTCGGAGAATTCTGAGTGCTTTTCAGGGGATCATGAAAAAGCGTCCCCATATATTACCCATCAGTTTCAAAAGCGCCGGAAGCCCGGGTGAGCGGCACCGGCGCGGAGTTTTGTTTAAGGTACGGATATGAATATTTTTGCGAAGATTTTCGGAAGCAGCAACGAGCGCACCATCAGGAAGCTGCGCAAGGTTGTTGCAAAGATCAACGCCCTTGAGCCCCAGTTCGAGAAAATGAAGGACGAGGAGCTGAGGGCCAAGACCGACGAGCTCAGAAAGCGCGTGAAGGACGGAGAGAAGCTTGAAGACCTGATTCCGGAAGCGTTCGCCAACGTCAGGGAGGCATCGAAGCGAGTCCTCCACATGCGCCACTTCGACGTGCAGCTCATGGGCGGCATCGTGCTCAACTCCCGCCAGATCGCGGAGATGAAGACCGGTGAGGGAAAGTCCCTTACCGCGACGCTCCCTGCCTACCTCAACGCGCTTACCGGAAAGGGCGTCCATATCGTTACCGTCAACGACTACCTCGCAAGCCGTGATGCCGAGTGGTCAAAGCCCCTTTTCGAGTTCCTCGGCATGACCGTCTCCTGCAACACCAACGGTCTTGACGCCGAGGCCAAGCGCGCCGCCTACGCCTGCGACATCCTCTACGGAACCAACAACGAGTTCGGCTTCGACTACCTCCGCGACAACCTCGCGTACTCAAAGGAGCAGCGCGTACAGCGCCCGCTCTACTACGCCCTGGTGGATGAGGTTGACTCCGTGCTCATCGATGAGGCCCGTACCCCGCTCATCATCTCCGGCCCCTCTGAGGACAGCTCCGAGCTCTACCGCAAGGTTGACAAGGTCATCCCGAACCTCAAGCAGCAGGACAAGGAGGACTCCGAGACCTATCACGGCGACGGCGACTACACCATCGATCTCAAGACCAAGCAGACCTACCTCACCGAGCACGGCCAGATCTACGTCGAGAAGCTCCTGCAGGAGGCCGGACTCCTTGGCGAGAACGACTCCCTGTTCGCGACGAACAACATGATGATCCTGCACCACGTCATGCAGGCGCTCCGCGCCCATGTGCTATTCCACCGCGACGTGGACTACATCGTGCAGAACGGCGAGGTCGTCATCGTTGACGAGCAGACCGGACGCACCATGCCGGGCCGCCGCTGGTCAGAGGGACTCCACCAGGCGATCGAGGCGAAGGAGGGCGTCAAGATCAACGCAGAGAACCAGACCCTCGCCTCCATCACCTTCCAGAACTACTTCCGCCTCTACGAGAAGCTGGCCGGCATGACCGGAACTGCTGATACCGAGGCCTACGAGTTCCAGCAGATCTACGGCCTCAACACCGTGGTCATCCCGACCAACAGGCCGATGATCCGAATCGACTATCCTGATGCGATCTACCTTGATGACGAGGACAAGTACGAGGCTGTCGTCAAGGACGTCGTCCAGGAGGTAGGCAAGGGCAGGCCGGTCCTTATCGGAACCGTCTCGGTCGAGAACTCCGAGAAGCTTTCCCGCTTCCTTGACGCGAAGGGCATCAAGCACGAGGTGCTCAACGCTAAGAACCATGCCCGCGAGGCTGAGATCATCGCCCAGGCCGGCGCGCCCAAGTCCGTAACCATCGCCACCAACATGGCGGGCCGCGGAACCGATATCGTGCTGGGCGGCAACTGGCAGCAGCAGATCAAGCACCTCGAGAACCCCACTGCTGAGCAGATCGAGGAGATTAAGAAGGAGTGGCAGAAGCGCCACGACGAGGTTGTGAAGGCAGGCGGCCTCCATATCATCGGAACCGAGCGCCATGAGTCCCGCCGTATCGACAACCAGCTCCGCGGACGCTCCGGACGCCAGGGAGATCCGGGCTCATCCCGCTTCTACATCTCCTTCGACGACAGCCTGATGAAGCGCTTTGTCGACACTGAGAAGATGAAGCGCCTCTTCCAGAGGATCGGCATGCAGAAGGGCGACGCCATCGAGAACCGCATGGTCACCCGCTCCATTGAGAACGCGCAGCGCAAGGTCGAGGCCAGGAACTTCGACATCAGAAAGAACCTCATCGAGTTCGATGACGTCGCGAACGCGCAGCGCAAGGTCATCTATCAGCAGAGGAACAGCCTCCTTGACGGCGATGACGAGTCGCAGGTCATCCACGACATCATGTACGATGTAATCAATGACTACGTCAGCCAGTTCATCCCTCCCCAGTCCCTCGAGGAGACCTGGAAGCTTCCTGAGCTCGAGGAGGGCCTCAGGAGGAACTTCAGCCTCGACGCGCCGGTGCGCGAGTGGCTCAAGGCCGACGACAAGATGTTCGAGGAGACTCTCCGCGAGAAGATTGTCGATCTCGCCCGCGCGAACTTCAAGCAGAAGTGCGACCTTATCGGAAAGGAGTCAACCATCGCCCTGCAGAAGACCGTCATGCTGCAGTGCCTTGACCAGCTCTGGAAGGAGCACCTTGCCGGCATGGACTACCTCCGTCAGGGCATCAACCTCCGCGGCTATGCCCAGAGGAACCCGAAGTTCGAGTACAAGCAGGAGTCCTTCCGCATGTTCGAGAACATGCTGAACCTCTACAAGCAGCGTGTAGTCCAGATCTTCTGCAACATCCAGATCCGCAGCCCTGAGGAGGTGCAGCAGGCCGAGGAGGAGAGGCAGAGAAACGCCCAGGCCCTTGAGAGGAAGCAGCAGCAGAACGCCGCAGGCGAGGGAGCTCCCGAGCCTGAGGACGAAGGTGAAGGCAATGAGGGACAGGGCGGTGAGCAGCCCCAGCCTAGGCAGAACGTTACCGTAAGGCGCGCTTATCCGAAGGTCGGGAGAAATGATCCCTGCCCGTGCGGAAGCGGCAAGAAGTACAAGGACTGCCACGGACGCCTGCACTGATAAAAAGTCTTCGCTATAGCTGAACAGAGGGCCGCTTTATGCGGCCCTTTTTAATTTTCCAGGAACTGCCGCCTGCCGTCACTTGCTGCAGGTGCCTTAGGGCTGTTCTCCTGCAGACAGTGCATGGATGCTCATTCCCCTTATCATTTTTAGATACAGAACTTCCCAGCCGGAAATTTTCTGATTTTTGAATTTTTTTGTGCATAAAAATATTGTGACAAATCACTCAAATAATTTTAACATGTCTTGACATGTCATATGATGGAGGGGAACATCTGCTTGTCTGATAATGCTGCTCAATCATGATTGGCAGCAGGTTCCACCTACAGCAAACTGTCAGGCTCTGAGGATTCCAAAATGTCAAACTCAAAGAGAATAAGTGATGACTATTCAGAGAAGCTCGAAGACGCTGCTCTTGCAGGAGGTGCTGCAGAGACTGTGAGACGTTACGGCAGCGCGATCAAGGAACACTCTGTTGCCTATTACGGGGTGGACAATGAAGCCGGGGTGCGGCTCACCAAGGGACTTAAGTCTATTTCCGAATCAAAAATCAACCCTGATTTTGCAGACAGCAACATAAAGCAGCAGGCCGGCTTCTCGGCTGAGGTGAAGAGCACAGCGCGCGGCAATGCCGAGAATATCATCAGAGGCAGATCAACCAGATTTCGTAGAACTGACGATCTTGGTATGGTCAACGATCCGCTGCGGGATGTGGTTGAGGTTGATGCCAGTGGAAGGGTAATCCCGGGATCAGGCTCGCAGATGAAGTTCGTCGGCGGCGATCCTGAAGCCCTGTTAGATAAGCTTACGAGCCCTAAGTACCAGAAGTACGCTGACAATAATGTCCCGTTCATGGTCGCAGATGACGATTACGCAGCCCTTATGGGAACAAATGGCAATGACGGGATTATTGACAGACGTATAGCTGAACTTGAGAGACAGGCTAAGAGAACACAGGAGTCGGGCAACAGCAGCGTGGCTGCCCAGAAAAGACAGGAGATAGCAAAGCTAAAGCAGATCAAGAAAGATCTGAAAAAAGCTGGGCTTGACCGTGATGAGGCCATTGAGGCAAGGCGCAATCCGGAACTTTCTACGGCTAAGGACATTGCAGGACTCGCCCACCGGGCGGGGATGGAGCAGGCAAAGTACGGCGGGGCAATTGCCGGCTCTATTGCCATGGTCACAAATCTGGTTGCATTTCTCAAGGGGGACAAGACCTTCGGCGATGCAGTGGCAAGCACCGCTGCGGCAGCCGGAACAGGTGCGGCCATAGGGTATGGAACGGGATTTGCCGGGGCGACGGTAAAGGGGCTTCTGCAGAACTCATCCTCTGCATTCTGGAGGGGCGTTTCAAAAACCTCACTTCCCGCACAGATGGTAAGTTCGGCAATGTCTGTCGGTAAGTCCCTTCACAGATATTTCACTCATCAGATATCCGGTGCGGAGTGCATGAGCGAGATGGCTCAGGACGGGGTAGGCACTATCGGCTCTGTCATGTGCTCCACTATCGGAATCGCAGCCATACCGGCAGCAGCTCCAGCTGTGGTCGGAGTAATGGTCGGCGTCGGCGCAGCCATGATCGGGTACACGCTTGCGACAGCTGCCTACAAGGAGATCATGTCAGCCATGAATGCGGCAAGCTACGCAAGGAGTGAGCGCATACGCATCGAGCGCGAGTGCGAAGAGTCTATCAGGATGATCAGGCAGTACCGCAGGGAGATGGAGGAGCAGGTAGACCGCTATCTTTCCGAGCACAAAAAGGCTTTTGAGTCCTGCTTCATGACGCTTGACGACGCGATACTGCATGATGATGTCGACGGTTTTATCAGGGGCAACGCAGAGTTTCAGGGGATCCTGGGCGGAAAAGCCCAGTTCAGTTCGTTCAATGAGTTCGATGGACTGATGAGGTCTGACGAAGATTTTGTTTTTTAGGCAGTATTTGCAGCGGGTCAGTAACAGCCTGCTGCGTTAAAAACAAGGAGAATATAACTATGCCTTTCCCTTTCATAATTGTTGCCGGACTCGCTGCTGCTGCAGGAGCGGTGGGCATCGGCAAGGCGGTCTCTGCATCAAAGGACAACTCCCGTGCCAGGGAGATCAACAATGAAGCGAACGACATAATCGATGATGCAAAGCGCAAAGTCAATGCTCAGAGGGATCTTACCCAGAGTGCGCTCGAGAAACTCGGCAAGCTGAAGCTTCAGGTCCTTGACAATGAAGTCAAGGATTTCCTGCATTACTTCCGTATGATCAAAAACGCGAGACTGGAGTCATCAATCCATGAGGGTACACTAAGTGGCTCGAATGAGACCCTGCAGGATCTGACAAGACTGGAGAGCTTTGCCGCTTCGCTGGCAACTGGTTCTGCAGCAGGCCTTGCCGGAGGCGCACTGACGGCTTTCGCGGCATATGGAGCTACCATGACATTGGCCACTGCCTCAACCGGGACAGCCATAGGCGCATTAAGTGGCGTTGCAGCAACCAATGCAACCCTGGCATGGCTTGGGGGCGGTACACTGGCAGCTGGGGGCTTCGGCATGGCTGGAGGAGCTGCTCTTCTTGGAGGCCTTGTTGCAGGTCCCGCGCTTCTTGTGCTTGGGCTCGTCAGTGGCTCAAAAGCCAAGGCGAATCTGGATAACGCCCGCTCGAACAGAGCCAAGGCAAGGGAAATCGCCGAGCAGCTTGAAACCGCCTGCGTGCAGTGCCGTGCCATCAGCAGCAAAGCCGAGATGTTCACGAATCTGCTCCAGAGGGCTGTATCCTACTTCCATCCGCTCGTCGAAAGCCTTAAGACTATCGTTTGGCAAGAGGGCGATGACTGGAATGAATATTCCAATAGCTCTCAGAGAAGAGTAGCAGCCGCTGCTGCAATGGCCGGAACTGTTACCAGGATTCTTGATACTCCTATTCTTACGAAAGATGGTCAGGCTGACGAGAACTGCGAGAAAATTGCGAGGGAAATAGAGCAGAAGCTTCCGCAAGGCTGATTCTTCTATGTAGGAAAGACCTGATGCATGAGCTCAGTCTGGTTATCGAAGATGCCCGCAATGCGGGCATTTTTAATACTGGTACTGACGCAAAACTGCGTGACTGCAGTCCCAAATGAGCCAGGCGGGTTTTGACATGTTCCGGAATTGCGGCGAATATGAGTGGGCTGCTGCGATTTTCTTCGGTGCTCTCTCGGATCCTTCGCAGCCTGCATTCAGAGAGGTACATGAAGATGGCAGACGAAAACCAGGAAAACGGAAATGACGCTTCCGGGGAGCAGAAAAGTGAGGCGGTGAGGCAGGCGGTCATCCGCGCAAAGGAGAGGCAGTTCAAGGCAAAGGAGGATGGCGGAGCTCAGGAAGACGATGCTCCGGCCTCTCAAAGCATAGAGGCTGATGACAGCACCGTGCGTGACCGTGAGTCAGGGACTCGGGTGAGGAAGCGGAGACGCTGCTGCCGCGGGGCCGGAGGCGGCAGAGGGATGGGGCAGGGAGCCGGCCGGGCACGCTGCTGCGGCCGCGGTTCCCGGGTGTTCTGATGAATTTGCTTCCGGATATTCCCAGACCTGAGATGTACGGAGACCGGACACGATTGTGAAATGAAAAAGGAGAGCCTTCTGAAAAGGAGCGCTTGTGCAATGAGTGACGTGAAATTCCCCTGTGAGAAGTGCGGCGAGTGCTGCCGCCACATCAGCGGCATCCCGGAACTTGCGGAATATGACCGCGGAGACGGTGTCTGCATCCACCTTAAGGGCGTTCTCTGTGAGATCTATGATCACCGGCCCGACATCTGCAATGTCGAGACGATGTTCAGGAAAGTGTTTTCAAAATCAATGACCCGCGAGGAGTTCTTTGAGAAGAACCTCGATGCCTGCAAAGTGCTGATGAAGATGAAAGAGGACCGCGAGAAGGGGCAGCAGGACTGATAGCTCAGGCCCGGCTCAGTAAATCAAAGCGGCAGCTCTGCAACTTCTACAGCGCACTTGCGTAGGAAAAATGCAATGCCGAATCCGTAGATTTTCTTGACACAGTCATCCCTGACTGCCTCAGCATAATCCTTATCAATAATTTGCCTCAGTGCCTCATGAGCTTTGTCTTTGAGCTCAGCGCGTGAGGCGGCATATTTAAGCTCTATGACTACGGCAACATCGAGTTTGGCAGAGCAGAGTGTAATATCAGCGTAACCGTCACCGCTGTCTGTATTGGATGAATGATCCCTTACCAGATTGCCTGCTGAAAGGATGATTCCGTTGAGAAGACCGTGATAGTAGTTTTCTTTTGGCTCTTTGCAGGCTACATCGCGGGCAGACACAAAGGTTAGCAGCGCGTTTTTCAGCGCCGTAGCAAGCTCCCCGGCATTGCCTTCAAGAAGTGCCTCTGCAATTGCTTTGGAGTAGTTCTCGAAATATGCTCCGCCTTTTTTGTGGTAATAGGCCATTATATTTGAATCAAAGCATTTTCTGATCTCAGCGTTCGGTATGCGGAACCAGTAAACGCCGTCAGTGTCTATTTTTTCGAGTGTCAGGTAGCCGGTATATACAAGCAGATTCCAGAACTGTCCGGCGTCACTGAGATCAAAGTCGCCGTAACTCATATCTTCATGGACTCTGACGTCAACGCTTTGTCCATCAAGCAGAGCCTGAAGCATGACGGCATCCTGCTCGCTTAGGTGCGGCATGTACTGAGTAATGATCTGGCTGTTGCTTGTATTGTTCCAGTAAGCAGGAGGAGAAAATGACTCCGGACCATTGTCGCAAGGCATAAGGAGATCGGATACGTAGCTTGTCACGTCCCATGGACAGAAGATCTCCTTTGAACCGATCCTGTACCCGTCATAGAAGTCCCTGGTCCGGTCATAGAGATTTCCGAGATCGTAGTATGAGAGCATGCTCCGGACCTCATCTGGGGTAAAGCCGAAAGCAGCTGACAGGCTGTCGTTTGGTGTGAGAACCGAGTTAACAGAGTAGTTGTTTAGCCCGGTGAAAATGCCTTCTTTTGTGGCTCTCAGGCACCCTGTCATTATTCCTTTGTAAACGCACTCATTGGATTTCAGTGCCCTGCTGAGCATGGGGCCGATCACCTTGCTCATCTGTCCGTAGTACCCGCTCATGGCCGCTTTCTGAAGCGGCACGTCATACTCGTCAATAAGAAGCAGCGGCTTTTTACCGCAATGCCTGTAAAGTGCGCCGCAAAGCGTGGTGAGCGATGATTGCATTGTGCTTATGGCTGATTCCGTGCCGGAGCAGAGCAGGTCATGGTCAAGAAGTTTGCTGAACGTTTTTTTCTCTTCTGCCTGAAGAATACTGCTGTCCATAAGCCATCTGAAGCTATAGGAAAGAATCCATATGGTCTCTCCAAGCTGGTCCAGTGCGTTCCGGAAATTGAGGCCGTCTGTGTCTTTAAGGGACAGAGAAACTACAGGGTACTGCCCCATGTGCTCCCTGCAGAACTCCTCATCCTTCATGATCTCGAGCCCTTTGAACAGCTCCTGCTGTAAGGAGGTGTCCCCGGGGTTCTCATAGCTCATCTCAAAGAAGTACCTGATGGTGCTCACCATCAGCGTCTTGCCGAAGCGCCTGGGGCGCAGCATCAGAAGACGGCTTCCTCTGTAATTGAAAATAGTTTTGAGGTACTGCGTTTTGTCAACGTAGTAGCAGCTGTCTCTGATGAAATCCTTGAAAGACTCATTTCCCGGACTGGGCATAAGATTTTTTGCTGCTGCCATGACTTTAACCTCTTGTATGCTGTCTCTGACACTTAGGATAGATGATTGGCTGACAGTTTGCAAAAACAGATGAAGTTTTGACGAAGCCTGCATAATTGCCTGACGGCAGCCGCGTCAGACCCGGCTTTCACTGCAGTTCCGGCACTCGAGGCAGCCCTCCGGAACAGCCCTGTGCTTTATCAGCTTCCTGAGGAGCAGAAGGTACGGGTGATTGAAGATGCCGTCAAACGAGCACTCCTCAATCTCAGCAGGGCTGAAGTCGCCGCAGCAGGGGAAAAGCCTCCCGTCCGAGAGTATCGACGTGAAGCTCCAGGGCATGTCGCAGAAGTTTCTGTCAGGAGGAATGAAGAGCCCGTACGCAGGATCTGTCCTTTCGCGGAGCTCCTCAACTACTGTTTTGTCCGCAAAATAAGGCGCGAGCTTCACCTGCACATGCTCCTTCTGTGCCTCATCAATCACCTTAAGCATCTCATCAGTGATCTCCCGGTCTGAGGCGCTGTATATGTGATGCTCCCGCGACCAGCCATGCTCGCGGAGCTTGCCGAAGGAAATGAGCTTTATTCCGAGCGAGGCAGCGAATGCGGGCAGCGTATGGAGGGTATGAATGTTCCTGTCGGTGATGACGGCGTAAAGCTCCAGGAAAATATGGCTGTTCCGCTTCTGAAAGCCCCGGATGTTCTTCTCAAGCGTGCTTAACTTCCCGCCGCGCCTCATCGCCGCGTAGGTGTCAGGATCCGCGGAGTCAATGCTGAGAATTAGTGACCTGAGCTTCGGCGTGGAGGTGAGAAGTTCTGCCATCCCATCGTCCAGGAGCTGTCCGTTGGTGGTGATCTGCAGGATTTCTGCGTGCCCGGAAGCAAGGCTCAGGGCGTCCTGCAGCCAGGGATAGAGGAGTGCCTCTCCCTCAAGCGAGAAGGTTATGAGCCTGAGCTGCCCGAGACCGGTAAGAATCTCACGGAGCTGAGAGATGGAGAGCGTGCTCACCGCGTTGTGCCCTTGCTCCCTGTAGTAGCAGAACGGGCAGTTCAGATTGCACCTCGAGGTGAGCCCGATGCCGAGGGAGTATGCTCCGGGAAGATAGGGTATTTTGTAATTGCTGAGATCGCGCTCCTCCACGGACAGCGTTTCGTCGATGCTTCCGTTTAACTCTTCAAGATCACGGATGCTGAAAGGGAAAATTGTGCGCATTTTGATTTCATAAAGAGGCTTTTGTGGTTCTCACATCCTGCAGCAGGGCTGTTTCTGCAATACCGAGGGCAGTGCCCGGAGGAAAGGTCTGTACTGCCGGAACGGCTTAATTTTATCAGAAGATGCAAGGCCGCAGACTGATTATGGCGGTGCATCATGGGCAGGGATGTATTTTTATGATTTGCTATTGAAACTGCCGGGCTTTGATAAATGAGTTCTGGAAAATTGCTGCGTAAACTGTCTTAATGTGCCTTAAAAAGTGAGATTTAGACCGCTTATACACGAAAATGAAGATATTCTGCTGCATTCGACTGCAGACTTATGGAATATCAGCACTTGTCTGATTTTTACGACAGAGATCCAGCATAAAACAGACTGCAGAACTATTACGCAAATGCTCTGTCAGGCTGATGATGTTTTGAATTCTGGTGAAACAGCTGGTTTTTGCAGCCGGCAAATGATAAATTAGTGACGTAAACAGTCTAAATGTGGTTAAAAAAATGAGATTTAGACCGTTTACGCATGGTTTTGTTTGTTTTTAAGTCAAAGATGCAGATATGCTGACAGGCAGGAAAGAAGAGCAGATAAAGCTTCTGAATGCAATGGAATCAGATGAGTCAGAGTTCATTGCGGTATATGGAAGGCGCAGAGTAGGGAAGACTTTCCTTATCAGGGAGACTTTCGGCTATAAGTTCACCTTTTCCCATACAGGCCTTGCCAAAAAATGCACCCGTGAGCAGCTCGCAAATTTTCAGTCGTCACTGAGAAGACAGGGACTCAGGAAGGCTGCGCGGCCGCAGGGCTGGTTTCAGGCATTCGATCTGCTTATGGATCTTATTGACAGTTCCAATGAGAAGCGCAAGGTTATATTCATTGATGAGCTCCCATGGATGGATGCGCCGCGCTCTGGTTTCCTAACGGCCCTCGAACATTTCTGGAACGGCTATGCCGCAGCCCGCAAGGATGTTGTGCTGATTGTCTGCGGCTCTGCAACATCGTGGATTGTCAACAAGATCCTGAAAAACAAAGGGGGGCTTCACAACAGGATAACCTCAAGGATATACGTCAAGCCGTTCATGCTAAGTGAGTGCGAGGAGTATGCCTCAGCCCGCCATCTTGGCATGAGCAGACGGCAGCTGATGGAGTGCTATATGATTATGGGAGGCATTCCATATTACTGGTCGCTGCTTGACAAATCAGAGAGCCTTGCCCAGAACATAGACAGGCTGTTCTTCTCGGCTGATGGAGATCTAAGGCATGAGTACTCGGAACTTTATGCCTCTCTTTTCAAAACTCCTGAACCATATATATCAGTGATAGAGGCGCTTGATTCAAAGAGGATTGGTCTCAGCAGGGAAGAGATTATCGGAAAGAGTGGTCTTCCAAACAACGGAAAACTCTCATCCATACTTACGGATCTGGAAAACTGCGGCTTCATCAGAAAGTACTCTTATATAGGTAGGAAGAGCAAGGATGCACTTTGGCAGCTCACCGATCCGTACACTCTCTTTTATTTTAAGTTTGTGCGCGGCAATACTGTAAATGATGAGGAGTTCTGGAGCAAGACAATCGGAACGCCTGCCTATTATGCGTGGGCAGGTCTCGCATTTGAGCTGCTCTGCCTGCTTCACAGCAGGCAGATTAAGGTATCTCTCGGCATAGGCGGCGTAATCAGCAGCGAGTATTCCTGGCATACTCCGGCCTCTGACGGAGAGCCCGGCGCTCAGATTGACCTTCTCATTGACCGCAGTGACGGTGTCATCAACCTATGCGAGATGAAGTATACGAACGGGCCGTTCAAAATAGAATCTTCCTACAATGCTGTGCTTCAGAACAAGAAAAGCAGGTTCATTGAGTCAACAGGTACGAGAAAAGCGGTCCGGATAACGCTGATCTCAGCAGAAGGCGTTGTACGCAACTCTTACTCTGATGATATTCCGAACAAAGTGACAGCTGATGATCTTTTTTCAGATTAGTCCTGAAACCAGACCATTTTCAGTGCTTAACTGAATAATAGTGCTGCGTAAACTGTCTAAATGTGCATTTAAAAGTGAGATTAAGATCGTTTACGCAACATTCTGTTTATTATTTAATCAATGCTGCCGGTGTTCCGTCAGGAACTGGCGAACCCCGTCTTCCGTTATTTCCCGGAGCCATCTTTGGGGAAAATTCGCGGATTGGTTACTGTTCACTGACGTTTGTACCGATTGTAAACGCCAAAAGTTTCTTCCGATAGACGTTTGGCATTAGCCTATTGGCATGCATTGTCGACCACCAATTCGGAAATTTCTAATGTCGTTTACTATAAAATTTGATTGCCACAGCACTGACTGCTATCATTTCTAAATGGATGAGGGAGTTCTCATGTTTTTGCCTGCCAGCCATGAGAGCTGCCTTTTCCTGTCTGACAATACGCAGAACTATGGCAGAATCGCTGCAGTAGTTCAGCCGTGGTCAGCGTCGCTCCTTACCAAAGTGGGCGTGGATTGAAACTGTATAAATATCGTGATCTCTTAGCGCTATAATTGTAAACTTGATCACAGTTATTGAAATGCGGAGGCCCACATGCTTTGGGAGAAATGCGAATACAAGATAAGCAAGACCAGAAAGCTCCTTATTGATCACCTTGATCTGCCCGATCACTGCTGCGTGACCTTCATCGGCTCGAACGGCAGCGGCAAGACCAGCCTCGCGAAGGCGCTCTGCGGCGAACTGCAGCTGGTCTCTGGACAGGCCCCTGAGAAGCTCCCCAGGCTCTCGCGCATATCCTTCGAGCAGCAGATCTCCCTCATGGAGGATGACTACCAGTACCGCAATACCGATACTGCCTCCAAGAATGAGGAGAAAGGCTTCACCGCGAGGAACGTCATCGGCCACGCCAATGAGGAGCAGCTCCTCGCCATCACCGACCAGCTCAGGATCACCCATCTTCTCGATGAGCCGTACCGCTTCCTCTCGAGCGGCGAGGGACGCAAGGTCCTCATCGCGAAGGCTGTCCTCTCGGATGCCGAGGGCATCATCCTTGACGCTCCGTTTGACGGCCTTGACGTCGGCACCAGGGCGGATCTGATGAGGCTCATCGGAAAGCTCCGCGAGTCCGGACGCCTCATCATCCTTATCGTCAACCGCTTTGACGAGATCCCGGAGTTCGCCGACTTCCTGGGCCTCATCAGCGACTGCGAGCTCATCAAGGTGGGCGATCACCGCTCGGTAATGGCCGATCTCGAGTTCGAGCAGCTCAGGCAGCGCGAGAAGATGAAGAACGCAAAGATGCCCGGGATCCCCAAGGACTGCGAGAGGGAGCCTCTCCCGGACGGCCCGCTCGTCGTCATGAACGACATTGTCGTCCGCTACGGAGACAGGAACGTCATCGATCACCTGACCATGACGGTAAAGCGCGGCGAGCACTGGCAGATTGTGGGACCGAACGGCGCCGGCAAGTCAACGCTCCTCTCCCTCATCACCGGAGACAACCAGCAGGGCTATGCCAATGACCTCTGGCTCTTCGGCAGGAAGCGCGGATCGGGCGAGACCATCTGGGACATCAAGAAGAACATCGGCTACATCAGCCCTGACTTCCACCTCAACTACCGCGTCGGCTGCAGCGTCATCAACGTAATCATCTCCGGCTACTTTGACACCATCGGTCTTTATGACCAGCCGGGCGACGAGAAGATCGCGCTCGCGAAGGAGTGGCTTAAGGTCCTGGGGCTCGAGGGGCACGACCATGATCCGTTCAGGGCGCTCTCCTTCGGGCAGCAGAGGCTGGTCCTCATCGCGAGGGCCCTGGTGAAGCATCCGCCTCTCCTTGTCCTCGACGAGCCGCTGCAGGGCCTCGACAACGTAAGCCGCCTGCTGGTGAAGAAGTTCGTTGAGTACCTCATGGGGCAGCATGACACTCAGATCATGTTCATCTCCCATCACAGGGAGGACGCTCCTGCGGGCATTACCAATATCCTGGAGTTCGTTCCGAGAGAGGACAAACCGGGCAGCTTCGAGTACAGGATCACCGAGCTGAAGCACTGATTCAGGTGTTCCTGCTGGAGGATCCGGTTCCGGAAGGGCCGGATCCTTTTTTTTGTCACTGTGGGAGTTCCTGCGGGCAGGGCAGCGGTGCGCCGCGATGGAATTTCAGGATGGCCTTATGACGCCTGCGGCAGCGGGCTTCACTCCCCGAAATCGTAGACTGCGGTGTTGATGAGGAGGGACTCCTCGCAGAAGCTGTCACAGTCGTCCGACTCGCTCATGTCGCTGAGGTCCGAGATCAGGGCCCTGAGGAGCGAGAACCTGCTGACATGGCTCACGGATGGCATCTGCTCCTTCACGTAGCTCTGCTTCTTCTCGTGGGCTATCTCGATAGGCGTGCCGAGGAACTTGGGCCTTGTGTGCAGGACATAGAGGTCGATAAGGCACTTTACCCTCGAGAGGTACTCCCGGACCATTACCTTAAGGCTTCCGGAGTCGCTTGCGTTGTAGGCGATGGCGCGCATGCCGTTTTCCCTTGCGATGTAGACGGCACGGAGGTTCTGGAACCTCTGGGAGATGATCGTGACGCTGCTCTGCCCGAAGACCAGGCTGGCCCTTACGATTGAGTCAAGGGTGCGGAATCCCGCGAAGTCGAAGACGATGGCCTTCCCGGGGACTCCCGCGCGGATGAGGGCCCTCCGCATGGCGCGCGGCTCGTTGTACTTCCGGGTGGCGTTGTCGCCGGAGACGATGATCATCGAGATTTTGCCGGCACGGTAGAGCCTTGCGGCCGCGTCAATGCGCTCGTAGAAATATGGGTTCCTGCCGCCGCCTGCCCGGTATGGCGTCGTGCCGAGGAGAAGCCCGGCCCGGTTGTAGGGAATGTCGTCTATGCTGTCGTAGAGGTAGTCCCCGGCGGAGGACTCAATGATGAGGGTGGCGAGGACCGTCATGACGAGGACTGCCGCAGCTGATGCCGCGGCCGTATAGAGAGCTGTCCTTATGAGAGTCCTGACAAGTCCCATTTAGCCTGTGATCCTCCGGGAACGAGAGGTGCCGGCGCGTACCGGCCTTCCCGTGCGATCGCTCATGGCAGCGCCTGGGCATGCTCTGAAAAGACGGCTGGGAGCCTCATGGCAGGGCGGAGGCGTGGCTGAGCCCTGCGATCCTTTCATGCATGGCCGTACTGTCATGGCAACTCCCCGGCGCTAGAGGACGCCGCGTACGTGGGGAGCCTTTCCGAGGGCCTCGTAGAGGTTCCTGAGCTGCTCGTCGGACTCCAGCCTTACCGTTACCTTGAGTGAGACATAGGAGCCGTTGCGGCTGGTGTGCTTCTCGAAGGGGCGGAGGAGCTCCATGGCAAAGTCATTGACTATCACTGACGTTACCGACTCCTCGAGCTCCGGGCGGTTGCTGCCAAGGACCCTGAAGCCGAACTCGCAGGGAAAATCAAGATACTTCCCCATCTCTGTGCTTATAGCCATAGTGAGCCTCGCTTTAATGGCCGCCTTCCTGGCGGTCTGCTGTGAATTCCTTAGAGGAAGAGGTGCATGAACCAGTCCCAGATTTTGCCGAGAAACCCGCACTCGTTGATCTCGTTGAGAGCGACAAGCGGATACTCCCCGACCTTCTCGTCGCCGCTCTTCACGGTGATGGTGCCGAGCTCGGTGCCTGCCTTGATAGGAGCCTTGAGGTCATTGGTCTTTAGCGTGTACTCAACCTTGAAGGAGTCTCCCTTGTTCCTCGGCATGACCTCGGAGATGTCAGACGCGGTGCCGAGCTTCACCTCGTTCTGGTCGCCGTAGTAGACCCTTGCCGTGCCGAGCGCGGTATTGCCCTTCACCGGGGTGAACTTCCTGTAGAAGTTGTAGCCGTAGAGCATAAGCTTCTTCGCTTCCTGCGCCCTTGCCTTCTCGGACTGCGCTCCGATGATGACGGCAATGAGCCTCATGCCCGGGTTCTCGTTGGAGAGCCCGGAGGCGACCAGGTTGTATCCGACCTCGGAGAGGTGCCCGGTCTTGATGCCGTCAAACTGCAGTGAGTTGTCCCACAGCAGGCGGTTCCTGTTGTACTGCTTGATCTTGTTGAAGGTGAACTCCTTGATGGAGTAGATGCGGTACTCCTCAGGCTCGTCCCTGATGAGCGCGCGGCTCAGGATTCCGAGGTCATAGGCAGTCGAGTAGTGGTTCTCGTCAAATAGCCCGTGGGCGTTAACGAAGTGGGTGCTCTTCATGCCGAGGTAGTCGGCCCACTGGTTCATCAGGTCGGCGAAGGCTTCCTGGCTGCCGGCAATCCTCTCGGCCATGGCGACGCAGGCGTCGTTGCCTGACTGTATGATGATGCCGTAGTTGAGATCCTTCACCGAGACGGTGTCGCCGACCTTGATGAACATCTTCGAGGAGTCGCTGTACTTCTTTGACCAGGCGTTCTCGGAGATCATGACCTGATCATCATAGTGCAGGCGTCCGGCCATGATTTCCTGGCCGATGATGTAGGAGGTCATCATCTTGGTGAGCGATGCGGGGTAGATCCTCTCATGCTCGTTCTGCCCGAGGAGGACGCGTCCGGTCTCTGCGTCCATCAGCATCCAGGCCTTGGCGTTGATGACCGGAGGCTCCGGCATGATGTCCCTCATGGCGGCTGCCGGATTGGGCTTCGGCGCTGCGGAGTTGCCCGGCGCGGGAGCAGCCCGGTTGCCAGGCTTAGGCTGAGGCGCGGGTGCCTGGCTGTTTGGCCTCGGCGCGGGTGCCGGCGCTGGGGCGGCGAATGCAGTGCATGCCGCCGCAGCTGCTATGAGAAGTCCGATTGTTAAATTTCTGATACTGTTCATTGGCTTTATGCCGGGGCCAGCCCCGTGTCCATCCTATGATCGTTACTGGGTTTTCATTTTAGCAGATGAAAAGGCAGGCGGCGGGAAAATCGTGACGGATATCTCAGAGGGCGGCGCATTATGGCCTGCAGACTGGTGATTTTTTATGCGGCAGGCCGGTGGACGGCCTGCCTTATGGAGTGTTACTGCGGATAGACGAGGAACGCGTCGCGGTAGCCGGCGGTCCTTACTGTCTCAAGGATTGACTCGGCCTTGCCGGGGAGGTACGGGCCGCTTGTAAGCCTGTAGGACGACTCGCCGTACTTCTGGACCTTGGCGCTTACGCCGGCCTTCTGCTTGATCTCCTTGGCGGCGGTCCATGCCTTGTCCAGGGAGCTCGTTACGAGGATCTGCACGTTCTTGGAGTGGACCTTGGCGTCGAGGGAGTCGCCGTTTGCGGGGCGGGGAACCTTGATGAGATCAACCCTGACGAGGGCGGTGCCGGGCTTCACAATGCCGAGCTTGAGCGCCGCTCCCTGCGAGAGGTCGATGATGCGGTCATCATGGAAGGGGCCGCGGTCATTGACCCTTACTATGAGCTGGCGGTGGTTCTCGAGGTTCGTGATCTTCACATAGCTCGGCAGGGGAAGGTTCTTGTGCGCGGCGCTGATGCCCATCTGGTCATAAATCTCGCCGTTTGAGGTCTTCTCGCCGTGGAAGCCGGGCCCGTACCAGGAGGCAAGCCCCTCCTCGGAATATGCCTCGATGTCGTTCCAGACCTCGTAGCTCTGGCCCTTTACCGTATAGTCCTTGTTGCCGATCCTGCTGTAGGGCTCATAATGCGGGGTAACTCCCTTGACGTTCGCATAGTTCACATAGGGAGGGGCCGCGTTATAGAGAAATGACTTGTCGTATCCGAGCGAGTAGTTCTTTCTTCTGACGAGCACTGAAGGCTCGCTCTGGCCCTTTGCCTCAGGCGACGGCGCAGCTGCCTGCTCGGTTGCGCATGAACAAAGAAGCCCTGCCGCGATGACTCCTCCGCAGAGCGCGGCTGTGAAATTCCTGGCTGCCATTTATCGGTCTGTTCTCCGGTTCTCTTTTTCCAGCTCAGCCCTGATTTTCTCGCTCAGCTGGTAAACCGCCATCGCATAAAGCGGACTGTGGTTGTATCTGGTGATAACGTAAAAATTCTTCGAGACAACATAATAATGCGGAGAATCCCGGTCTTCAAGACGCAAAACCTTGACGTAGCTATCAGGATGGAGATTTTTATCCCCGACGGCAGTGATTCCGGCGGCGGTGAGCCTGCTGTAGGGGACGTCAGCCTTCAACGACTTGTCGAGAAGCAGGGATGACGGAACTGAGCCTCCCCCGATCCTTGCCTCCCAGGCAGACTGGCCATCCCTCACCCAGCCGGACTTCTCGAAGTACTTAGCGACGCTCCCTATGGCGTCAACCGGGCTCTTGAAGAGGTCGACCTTGCCGTCATGGTCGAAGTCGGTCGTGAGGCGGAGGTAGTTCGAGGGCATGAACTGGCACATGCCCATCGCGCCGGCGTAGGAGCCGAGCTTGTCGCGGTAGCCCCAGCCCTCGCGGTCGGCGAGCTTGACGAAGTTCGCGAACTCGCCGCGGAAGTACTTTCCGCGCTTGGGGTAGTTGAAGCCCAGTGTATAGAGGGCGTCAAGCACCTCGTACTTTCCCATGTTGGCGCCGTAGCCGGTCTCGACACCGATGATGGCGGTGATGATCTCCGGGTTGACTCCGGTCTGCCGGTAGGCGTCCTCAAGCGAGTAGCGCCATTCCTTCATGAAGCTGACGCCGTCCTTTATCCTCTTGTCCGTGATGAAGATTTTCCGGTACTCATACCAGGGCTTCGCCTCGCCGGGCCTGTTCATGGCCTTGATGATGGAAGGGCGGATCCTGGCCTCTCTGTAGGCCTTCTCGAGGCTCTGGAGCGGCACGCCGTGCTCGGCGCTCAGCTCTTTGAGGTAAGCCCGGTCAGCCGGGGTAAGCTCTGCGGACAGAGAGGCTGCCGGAATAGCGGCAGCAAGCGAAAGGGCGAGCATTCTGCTGATGAAGGATTTCAAAAGAGCTTCTCCTCTTTGTGGGTTTGGATCGACATGAGTATCCCGAAGCCGGCGCAGATCGACACCATGGAGGTTCCGCCGAAGCTTATGAGGGGAAGCGGCACTCCCACTACAGGGAGCAGTCCGCTCACCATGCCGATGTTGATGAAGATGTAGATGAAGAACGTAACCGTTATGGCGCCGCCTAAAAGCTTCCCGAAGGTCGTTGAGGCGTGCGAGCTGATGTAGGCGGATCTGAAGAGGACGTATAGGTACATGACCATGAGGAGAACGAAGCCCACGAGCCCGAACTCCTCCGCGAACACCGCGTAGGCAAAGTCAGTGTGCCTCTCGGGGAGGAACTCGAGCTGAGTCTGCGTGCCGTTGAGCCAGCCCTTCCCGAAGAGCCCTCCGGAGCCTATCGCAATCTTGGACTGGATGATGTGGTAGCCGGAGCCCAGCGGATCTGACTCGGGATCCATGAAGGTGAGGATCCTCTGGCGCTGGTAGTCATGCATGAAGAACTTCCAGTGGATGGGAATATAGCAGCCGGCAATGCCTCCTATAAGGCAGATGAGGAGCTTGCTCATGCCGGCGAGGAATATAACCACTGAGCCGGAGAAGGCAACGAGGACTGCCGTGCCGAGATCCGGCTGTATCACAATGAGCCCGGTCGGTATGAGGACGACGAGGAACGCGAGTATGACGTACGAGAACCTGATTGGGATTGAGCGCTTCGTGATGAATGCCGCGACGGCTATCGGCATGATCACCTTGAGGAACTCCGAGGGCTGGAACTTCACGATGCCGAGATCAAGCCAGCGCCTCGCGCCCATGTTCACCGTGCCGAACTTCCATACAAGGATCAGGAGCAGCACGCACCCTGCGTAGGCAGGCAGCGACCAGCGGCAGTAGAAGTCCGGCGGGAGCTGCGCGAGGATCAGCATGAAGGTGAGTGCGAACGCGACGTTCCTGAGCTGCCCGAGGAACATCGACATGTCCTGCCCGGATGATGAGTAGAGGTTCAGCAGCCCGACGCCGATGAGCACAAGGAGCCCCAGGAAGAGCGGGGTATCGATCTTGATGCCCTTGATGAATCTCAGAACATTTTTAAGCATTGCGTCAGGACTTTAATTCCGGGTAAAAAATGGGAAAAGGCATGCCGGGATCCGGCGGGGCCGGATTCCCGGAAATTATAGCAGATGGAAGGCAGGCGGCAGGGCTTGCGTCAGTGGGCAGCGCCTGCATCGGCCTCATTCCCGCCGGCCGCCTTCTGCAGCCTCTCGCTCCTCGCCTTCTCGGTCTCGGGATCGAGGTAGGCGTCGAGCATCCTGCGGACGAGCGGGGCGGCGAACCTTGAGCCGCCGCCGAGGTTCTCGAGGATTATGCCGGCAACGGCCTTCGGCTGGTCAAACGGGGCGAAGGCCACAAAGAGCGCGTTGTCGCGGTGCTCCTTCCTGATGGCGTTCGCGTTGTACTTCTGGTCCTGCTTGATGCCGATGATCTGCGCGGTGCCGGACTTGCCAGCGGCCACATACTTCGCGCCGGCAAAGGCGCGCCTGCCGGTTCCCTCGGGGCCGTTCACCACGAGGTACATGCCCTGGAGAGGAACCTTCCAGTTGAGGTCGGTGTTTGCCTTGATGATGACGCTTCTGTCGGTGATGTTGGGCTCCTTTCCCTCATGCGATGAGGTCGCCAGCATGAAGTGCGGCACGACGTTGTGCCCGTGCTGCGTGAGGATCGAGTGCGCGCGTACGAGCTGCAGGAGCGTCGTGGTCCAGTAGCCCTGCCCGATGCCGATTGACACGGTGTCGCCCGGGTACCAGTCCTTGTGGTGCCTGGCCCTCTTCCAGTCTCTCGACGGGAGGTTCGCCATGGACTCCTCTGCGATGTCGATGCCGGAGGGTTGCCCGAAGCCGAACATGGTCATGTAGCGGTTGATGCGGTCTATGCCCGAGCGGAAGGCGAGATCGTAGAAGAAGGTGTCCGCGGATATTTCAATGGCGCGGTAGATGTCCATCCAGCCGTGGCCCCACTTCCTCCAGTCCCTGAACTTGTGGGTGGAGCCCGGGAGCGTGAAGTAGGGCGCGCCGAAGAACCTGGTGCCGGTAGTCACCATCTTCTCGTTTAGACCCATGAAGGCCATGAGCGGCTTGATGGTTGAGGCTGGCGAGTAGTTGCCGACCGAGACGCGGTTGATGAGCGGGCGGTCAGGGTTGTTGAGGAGCTCGGAGTACTCCTTCCTCGTAATGCCCCTTACAAAGAGGTTGGGGTCATAGCTCGGGGATGAGACGCTCGCCAGGATCTCGCCGTTGTTCGGATCCATCATGATGAGGCCGGCCCTTTTCCCTTTCAGGAGGTCATAGCCTTTTTTCTGGAGGTTCACGTCGATGGTCAGGTAGATGTCCTTCCCCGGAGTAGGGGCGTGCGACTCGATGACCCTGATCTCGCGCCCGCGGTTGTTGACCTCGACCTTCCGGTAGCCGGACTTGCCGTGAAGGATGTCCTCGTAGTACTTCTCGACGCCGAGTTTCCCGATGTCCTGCGTGGCGGCATAGTTCTCGGTCTTGCCCTCAGCGTCGAGCTTCTCCTGGTCCTTGGTGTTGATCCTCGCGACATAGCCGACGACGTGCGTGAGGAGATCTCCCATCGGGTAGTAGCGCTTGAGCTTCGGCACCACGGAGAACTCGGGGTAGCGGAAGCGGTTTACGGCAAAGACCGCCATCTGCTTCTCGGTGAGCTTGTCGGTAACCGGGATCTGCTGGAAGGCGCGGCCCTGGCGGATCTGATCCATGAAGACCTTCTTGTCGTTCTCGTCGAGCCCGAGGTGCAGCAGCTCATTGACCTCGTCGTAGGCCTTCTTTATGTCATCGGACTTTGAGGGCGTCACGACGAGTGCGTTGACCTGCCTGTTCTCGGCGAGGAGGACGCCGTTCCTGTCATAGATTAGCCCGCGGTCAGGGGCGATTGGGACAATCTTGATTCTGTTGTTGTCTGACTTGGTCTCGTAGGTGGAGTATTCCTGGATCTGAAGGCGGTATTCCCTGACAAAGAGCACGCAGGTGAGGCACATGATCACGAACATGGAGAAGCACAGCCGGCCGAAGACGGTGTTGCCCTCATCGTCTGACTTGTCCTTCACCCTGTAGCGTTCTGCAGGCGTCTCCTTGCGGAATAGGGAAAACGGGAAGATCATCGGCTACTCCCGGTGATAGGGGAGACCGGCGCTCAGGGACCAGGCGCGGTAAAGGCTCTCGGCCACGAGCACCCTCACGAGCGGGTGGGGGAAGGTCAGGGGAGAGAGCGACCAGCTCTCGCTCGCCGCGGCCTTGCACTCCTCGGAGAGCCCCTCCGGGCCGCCGACGAGCAGGGCAATGTCCTGCCCGGAGGCCATCCATCTCTCGAGCGTCTTACTGAGCTCAGGCGTGGTCCAGCGCTTTCCCGGAATGTCGAGCGTTACGATTTTCGCGCCATGGGGGACGGCAGCGAGCATCTCCTCGCCCTCCTTCTCGGTAATCCTCGCAATGTCGGCGTTCTTGCCGCGCTTTCCGGCGGGGATTTCCTTCAGTATGAGCTCGCAGTCCCTGGGGAAGCGCTTGCAGTATTCATTGAATCCCTCGCTGACCCAGTCCGGCATTTTTGTACCGACTGCTATGAGATATATCTTCATAAGTGATGACCGCTCGTCTCCCATCCGTGACGCGGAATTTTAACATTTTGCACTGCCGGAGGCGCGTAAGCTCCACACTTGCGTATAGGGACAGCAGGCGGCCTTCAGGGCGCGTGCCGCCTTAGGCATGGTCCTGGGAGACTTTTCCTCATGCATCTGCGGCGGGGGTATTTTGGCCCAAAACACCGGCTGATAAATGGAGCAGTGCCGCAGTTTTGCAAGATGATGGGAGCAGGGCGGTACCGGGCAGTGCTGCAGTTCAATGTTATGACCAATAGTCATGGTTCCTGTCTGGTTTCTTGCACCTCCCTGCATTGCCGGAATGACTCCGGAGATTTGCCTGGCGATGGCTGCCGTTCCATCTTTAGAGGCTATTGCGTCTTCCGCAGTGGAGCACACATTCTGCAGGCTGCCCTGATTTTGGCTGGTTTTGTGGGCAGGTTCTCATTTTTTTTTTTTGACTTTATTGGAGACTTATGCGTGGCACAAAATGGTGTCTTATGTTGCCTATCGAAAATTCAAGGAAATACTATGTCACTGATGAAATGCCCAGAGTGCGGCAGAGAGATATCAGACAAGGCGGACAAATGCCCTCACTGCGGTGCTCCTAATCCGAATTATGATCCTGATACGCCAAAGCCAGCTGAGCTTTACACTCCATGCTCAAAGCATCCTGACAAAAAGTCAGTTCTCAGGTGTTCTGCCTGTGGCAAGGAAATGTGCTCTGCGTGCGGAACAAATTCCAAGACGTTTGAGGGCGGCGAAGTGTTATGCCCGGAATGCTACCTTGAATTCCTCAAAAAAATGAACCATGACTCGAAAAAAAAGATCATTTACAGCTATATAGCCCTTGCGCTTGCTGCACCGTTTATTGTCATTGCCATATTTTTTCTTATTGCATTCATAAACCAAGATGAGGCAGGAACAGGGGTCGTGTTTTTTTGGTTCTTTATGGTAATTAGTTCATTTTTTTTCTCGTATAACAGCTCAAGGAAAGAAGAAAATGCATCAGGGAAAGAAGAAAATGAACAAGTAAAAGAAAAAACAGAAGAAGATATCATTTATAGCCTAAATCTCGTTTTATAGTCACATAGAATACCATCAAAAACAGCTGAAAACCGGCTTAGAAGGCCGGTTTTTTGTTGCTTTTCTCGTGTGACCATA
>ONIT01000081.1 GCA_900317945.1 uncultured Pseudomonadota bacterium | reverse complement strand
AAATGTTGAAAATTTAGTCAAATAACACTATTTTTATAATTTTTGATATAGGTCAAATTACGTAATAAGGCAGTTTATGTCATATATGATCTCTCCCTAGACCTGTGGCACGCTTTAAACCAAAAACGAGGCAGGAAAAACCGCAGAAAAGGCCGCATTTTCAAAGGGAAAAGCAAATATGCATTGTTTAAATTTTAATCAATATAACTTTTCATGCATGGCATTTTATCGCAAGGGCGTGTTTATTCACGCCGCAAAGAGTCAGGATTGTCCGGCCTGCCGGTATGTCATTTGCGGGCATTCCGGGAAACATTAGAGGGCGTGGGAACGCTGCGGAGGAGAATCAGCAGGAAGCTTAGCGCGGCAGATGGGAAAGATGGCGAGTCAGGAAAGGAACATCCCCTCATGGGAAATGAGGGGATGCCGTGCCGGGAATATGTTCCGTATAGCCACAAGGAAGAAATCCATCGGCGGATCCGGCATGAGAGGTATTCGCGGAGGGGATTTGACCCACTGCCAAAGGTACTCTAATGATTGACCTGTAACGGCATGAGGGATTTTGCCCGCCGCGGGATGTCATCATCGCGGAGACAGCGCCTCGAGGTATTCCTGGAAGGCAGGGACGGACGATTTAACCGCAGCACCTGCTCAGTATAGTGAGTGAGATGGCGCTCTGCCATACTGAGGCAGGGCTTTTGTGACAGATGTCATAAGGCTTCACCGCGTTCATCAACGTCATAAGGGACGCTCTCCCGGTATACCGTCTCCGGCGCTATGTCGATCTTCCAGTCATCCCAGGTGATGGTGCCAAGCTGAATCACAGGATGGCGGAAGATTCTCTCATCGTCAAGCGCCCTGAACACCGGTCCGTTGAGCTTCTTAGTGTCAAAGAGCCGCCTCTCGCCTGTCGAGAACGTAACCAGCATCATCCTGTCCTCAAGCGGCTTAGCCTCAGTAATCCGGATTTCCTCAGAAGGACTGTCGGCGTAGCAGATGCCGTTTTTCTCGTACATATTCATCCCCTCCGCAGTTTCATCAGCAGACCGAATACAAAGCGGCAGCCATAACGCGGCCTGGCCGGAATTGAAAAGGCCGCCCCAGAGGACGGCCAATTGAACAAAGCTGGAGTCTTAGTTGTAGGTGCACTCCTTCGTCGCCTTGTCGCAGTAGATGCCCTGGATTATTGAGCGGTAGTTGCCGGCGCTGTCCGACTGCCCGAGGATCACGATGTACTCCGCTATGTTGTCGTCGGGGTTCACCGGTAGCGTGTAGACGAACGACTTCTCGCCGGTCATGAATATGTCGCTGATTACCGGCTCGTCGGTTACGGACTCGATCTTCCAGCTGGTGTTGAGGTCCTTCAGCGCGTCAGGATCGCCGTAGTCGTTCTGGTAGAGCCTGATGGTCTGCCCGTTGAAGTCGATGCCCATGTCGGAGTCAGGGAGTTCGCCGGCCTTGGCGGGATCAGGCGTGATCTTCGCCGAAGCGCTCCAGGCCTTGCCGCTCTCCGCGTAGGCGTTCACCAGGATGGTATAGGGCTTGCTGCGGGCCTTGTACTCGTGGCTCACCTGCGGTACCGCGCCGTCGGTCTCCTGGTGCTTCCCGTCTCCGAAATCCCATCTGTAGCCCTTGATCTTCTCCTGCCGGAGCGTCATAGGGCTCAGGTTGAAGCTGATGTCATACGAGCCGGAGTCGTTCCTCGCGTAGAACACGTAGGGCTTCGCGTCCGAAGGGCAGAGCGCGGTGTTGATGAAGACCGGCTGCTCGACGGAGGCGGTGCCGCCGCGCCCGTCGTCCGCGGTCATCCTGACCGTGTACTGACCGCCGGTCTTTCCGCCAGGCGAGAACTTGTGGAAAATCGGCTCCTCCGCTGACTTCGTGGTCTGCACGTCGCTTCCGTCCCCGAAGTCCCACCGGTAGGTGATGGCGTCGCCCTTGTCCTGATCCACGGCCCTGCCGCTGAACTGCAGGCTGTAGCAGGTGCTGAGGTCAACCGTGTAGATTATCCTCGCGTTCTCCGGGGGGTTGTTGTCGCTTGCCTGCCTGACCGAGAACTCGCCGGTCTTCTGGAAATAAAGCGAGATGTACTCCGGAGAGAAGTGCTGCTGGAGGTCGCTCCTGATGTCCTTGAGCGCCCCGGGGATGAAGACGGTCGAGTCGATGTCCATCTTCGCGTCGCGGAGGGACCTGAAGAAGATGTGGACCGGAGAGTTCTCCTTGAGATCATGCACCCTCAGATCGTCCTTCTCGCCGCCGAGCTCATCGACCGAGGCCGAGACGGCGCCGTTGTAGTCCTCAAGCTCAGTGCCGATGAGGGCCGAGCCGGCCTGCGCGATGAGCGTCGAGGGAAGGGAGATGTCGTAGCGCAGGAGGTGGCTCTTTGACTCGATGGGGGTGCCGCTGTCAATTCTTGCGGCAAGGACGCCGAACTGGGTTACGGCGACGATGTTCCTGAAGTTCTCGACGGCGCTGATGAAGTCGCCCTCCTCAACCTGGAACTCAGCCTGGCCGTCCTTCGAGGTCATGGTGAGGCCGATGTCGTTCCGGTCGCAGAAGCCGTCACCGTTGACGTCGAGGCAGACTGCGGCGTTCCCCAGCTTGTCGTGGGAGTCAAGGCCGTGGACCACGGCCATCACCCTGAACGGCTTTCCGGTGAGAGGGGCATGGTTCTTCACCCTGCCGCTCCTGGTCTTCACCACCACATGCTGCCGTCAGGCTCGCTGCCGGCAATCACCGCCGAAACGGCGCAGGCAAAGGCCGCCGCGCAGAAGAATCGTGCTTTATGTGGCATAGCTGTATCTCAAAAACTGGCTCACGACAATAATCAGGAAACAAATCCCCCTGAGCATTCTGCCACATTTCTCAGCATTAAAACTGCCGGCACTTCACAAAAGAGCCATATAAGCCCATTCCTGAGTGCGGGGACCGGGCAATCCCCCGGGGAGAGCCCGGGGACACTCAGGCAAGGGATTTCCGGTAGACGCTCCGGATCTCGGCCTCGGTGAGGACAACGGCGCCGTTCCTCATGCCGGGAGCCGCAGCGGCGCGCTTCGCGAACCCCTCGATCTCGAAGTCCGAGACGGCGGGGCGGGGACCTAAAAGCCGGTCCATGAGAGAGCGGAGATCAGAGAGGGACTCAAGCCCCAGCGTCTCAAGGATGGTGCTCACGATTACCGGATCATGCTTCTCAACGGCGGCGAGGAAGTCAGGGAGGATGAAGCCGTTCGCGCGCCCGTGCGGCACTCCGCGGTGATAGGTGAGCTGATAGCCCATGGCATGCACTCCGACCGTCCCGGTCTGCGCGATGACCATGCCGGCGACAGCGGAGGCGTAGAGGAGCGAGGCGCGCTCCTTCATGGTGATCTCCTCATCGCCCATGAGCGCGGGCTCACAGGAGACGAAGCAGCCGACGGCCTCAGAGGCCAGCGCGTCGGTGAGGCGCCCTGCCCTCTTCGACATCATGCCCTCCACCGCGTGGGTCATGGCGTCCACCGCGGTGTCCACTGTGGTCTTCTGATCCATGGTGGCGGTGTAGCGGGGATCAAGGAAGGCGCACTCCGCGAACATCGCGGGCGACGCGACGCTGGTCTTGGTCATCCCCACGTCATTCGAGAGGACCGAGTTCGGGGTGACCTCGCTTCCCGTGCCGGAGGTGGTCGGGATCTGCATGACAGGGAGCGCCTTGGGCTCAGGGGATCCCGCGAATATCGCGGCCTTCGGGATGGGGTTCACCGCAAGGAGCGCGATGACCTTGGCCGCGTCCATCGCTGAGCCTCCGCCGATGCCGACCACGAAGGCGGCGCCGCACTTACGGGCCTCCTTCGCGCCGCGGTAGACGAGCTCCACGCCCGGGTTCGGCACGACCTCGCCCCAGACCTCGTACTCAATCGCGTGCTTTGCGAGGGCTGCCGTAAGATCCCTGAGGGCCCCGCTCTCCTTCGCGGAATGCGCGCCGGTTACGACAAACGCCTTCTTTCCCGAGAAGCGCTCGAAGGCCGCGGAGTTCTCTGCTACGGCGTTCTCGCCGAAGAACACCCTTACGGGCATGCTGAACGAAACCATGGAATACCTCCCTTAGATGTCTCTGAGTCTTATACCACAGAAAAGGGAGGCTGTCCGTGACAGCGGGCACTGTGCCGCCCGGAGACTCAGGCGGCGCTGCCTGCCGGAAGGGGAGGGACTGACTGCATGGCCTCAGGCTCAGAGGCCGGAGCCGCGGATGCCTTCGGCTCCTCTGCGGAGGCAGCCTGCGGCCGGGAGGCAGGCTCCTTCTCCTCAGCGCACACCGGGAACCTTACGGTAACAGTGGTGCCCTTTCCGAGCTCGCTCTCAAGGGAGATTACCCCGCCGTTCGCCTCCACCGCGTGCTTCACGATGGAAAGCCCGAGCCCGGTGCCGCCGATTTTCCTCGAGTGGTTCTTGTCCACCCGGAAGAACCTCTCGAACACCCGCCCCTTGCAGTCAGCGGGGATGCCGATGCCGGTGTCGATCACGGTGAGCTCTGCGTCCGAGCGGTTCTGCCTGACGGTAACCGTTACCTTCCCCTCAGGCCTGTTGTACTTGATGGCGTTGTCGATGAGGTTCGCGATGATGTCGCGGAGGAAGGGCATCACGGCGCGGATTCTCACATGGCTCACGTCGCAGGAGAGCGTGACCTTCTTCTGCTCGGCGGGGAACTCGTACTGCGCTGCGACCTCCTCTGACATGGCCCCGAGGTCGCAGATCCGGAACTCGTTCGCCCCGCCGCTCTCAAGGCGCGAGAGCCTGATGATGTCGTCGATGAGCCCCAGGAGGCGCTTCACGTCAGCCATGATCTTCCCGGCGAACACCGGGACGTCCTCGGGCTTCGCGATGCCGCTCTTGATGATCTCGGCAAAGCCCGAGATGGAGGTGAGCGGGGTCTTGAGCTCGTGGGAGACGTTGGCGGAGAACTCCCGGCGCTGCTGCTCCTGCGTGACGTCGGTCGTGACGTTCCTGATGGTGTAGCAGCAGCCGACCTCGGTCTCGCCGGAGTACACGGCGGATCCCTGCACCTCGTAGTAGAGGTTCCCGGAGAAGATGAGCTTCCTTGACGTGACGCCCTTCCGGACGTCCTTCGAGAGTGCGCCGATGCCCTTCATGGTGTCAAGGATGCGCGGCGCGTCAGGGTCCTCTCCTATTGCCTGCAGGAAGTTCCTCGCCTCGCCGTTCGAGAGGAGGATGATCTGGTCGGGATCGGTGAAGATGACGCCCTCCCTCATGTTGGAGGTTACAGTCCTGATGACGCTCTGCCTGGTGCTGAGCTCGCGGAGCTGCAGCTCGATTTTCCTGTTCTGGCCTGAGATCTTCGAGAGGAGCGGGTAGAGCTCCGGATAGACGTTGGAGTCCAGCGGCCGGTCAAGGTCAATCCTCGAGATGGGCCCGGCGAGGCGCCTCGTGATGAGCTCCGCCGCGAGAAGGAGGAGGAAGCAGAATGGGATGAAGATCAGGAGGACGAAGAAGACCGAGGTCCTGAACGAGTAGGTGAGGCTCTCGATGTCGACCGACATGCGGAGAACCCTGCCGTCAGGGAGGAGCTCCGCCTCGTACATGGTCTCGATGCCCATGGTCTCGGAGCGGCGCTCGCTCGTGCCGGTGCCGCTCAGCTCCGCGTCAATGAACTCCTGGCGGTCGGCATGGGACTTCATGTCGGACGCACTGCCCTTCGAGTCGTAGACGACGTCCCCGTCCTCCTCGATGAGGGTAATCCTGGAGTCGAGCCGGAGCGACCTGATGTAGGCCTCGCCCCCGGTGCGGTAGCCCTCGGCGGCCGCGGAGAGCTGCTGCCTGAGGTCAAAGCGGGCCCTTTTCTCGTACTCCCCGAAATAGAAGAAGCCGGTCACCAGCATGGCGATTACGGCCGAGATCAGCGCGATGAGCACCAGGCTCAGGAATATTCTGCGCTTCAAGCGTCGCTCTCCTGGTTGAGGCGGTAGCCGATGCCCCTCACCGTCTCAATCTCCGCCCCGGCGTCGCCGAGCTTCTTGCGGAGCGACTTGACGTGGACGTCCACGGTGCGGCTCTCGATGCTGCAGGAGTAGCCCCAGACGCGGGTGAGGATAAGGTCGCGGGAGAGCACGACGCCCGGGCGGCGCATGAAGTACTCGAGGAGATCGAACTCCCTCGCGGAGAGCTTCACGTCCTCGCCGCCGACCGTTACGTAGCGCCCGGCCGGGCGGAGCTCGATTGAGCCGTGGCGGAGGACCTCCTCCTCCGAGTCATCGCCTGACTTGGTGCCGGTGCGGCGCATCAGCGCCTTGACGCGGGCGATGAGCTCCATGATGCCGAAGGGCTTCGCGAGGTAGTCGTCGGCGCCCAGGTCAAGGCCCTGCACCTTGTCATACTCGCTGCCCTTCGCCGTTACCATCATGACCGGGATGGAGCGGGTCTTCTCCTTGCTCCGGAGCTTTCTGAGTATGGAGATGCCGTCCTCCTCGGGGAGCATGATGTCGAGGAGAATGATGTCAGGGAGCTCTGAGGCCATGGCCTTCCAGAAGTCGGACGGGCGGGAGAAGCCCTCAGCGTCAAGCCTTGAGTTCCTGAAGGAGTAAACCATCAGATCCCTGATATCGTCATCATCCTCTACAAGATAAATCATTCGCCGCTGTTTCCAGGTGAGTTCCAAGATCTGCCTCATGAGAGGCGCCGCGCCCGCCGCCGGAGCGCTCCGGGCACAGTGGTGCCAGGGGCTGACATGACAGCCGGTCCGGCCTCATTATATGCCACTGCCGCCTTTTTTAACCCTTAAACTATTAAGGAGCTGTAAGAAATATGTTTCAATTCACGCCCCTTGCGGGTGCGACGTCAGACAATACCGAAACTTCTGCAGAAATCAGGAATTCTGCATAATTGGCATTGTTATGACAGGAAGAACATCCAGCTCTTCAGCATAGAAGAGACAGAACGTCTATTCCGTTCCTTTATGATAACTGCAACAGATGGCGCAATCAAATTTTAGTGAATGCAGAGATGTCATAAAGGAGTCATTGTCATGAATTTTTACTTGCAGGCTTAAAATGGCTGTGAACAGTAACAGAAATATGAAAAGTTTTGGGAAAATAATGGAAGTGCCGCGGCCATGTACGTGACGGAGGCCTGATCCCGCGCCTTTCCAGGCACGGGTCGGAATCCGGCAGCGCTCCCCGGGGCGGGAGCGCGCAAAAGCGGCGGCGCAGGGCTCCCCTCAGGAGCCCCGCGGCACCGCCCTCATGAATGGCCCAGGTATAGGCGCCCGGCTGCCGGAGCGGAAGCTCCGCCATCCTGCGGAGCCTCAGCGGAGGCGGGCATGCCCTGGGCACGCGCCCATCAGAGCTTGTTCGCGCGTCCCTGCTCTCTCTGGATGGCCTGGGGCCTGAAGAACGCGGAGGCGCCTGAGACGCTCCTCCTGGCGGAATCCCTCGCCTGGCGCGGGGCAGCGCCGCTCTTCCTCATGTCCGGGCCGCAGCGGAGGCGGGTGTCGGCGAGCGCCTCGTCGAGGCGGCTGATGACCTCGCTGATGTCCTCCTCCGAAATCTCCGCGGTGGGCTCGAAGCGGATGGTCCTGGCGTTCACCAGGGTGCCAGCGGTCATGACGCGGCGGGCGAAGAGGCCCTTCGCCGTCTCGTAGCCGAGCTCCTGCGAGCGGAACTCGACGGCGAGCATGAGGCCCACGCCCCTCACCTCGGCGATTACGTCAGGGTACTTCGCGGCGAGCGACAGGAGACCGTCCTTGAGGAGCTTTCCCTTCCTCGCGCAGACTGCCGGGATGTCGTTCGCGAGCATGTAGCGGATCGCCGCGATGGCGGCCGCGCAGCACACCGGGTTGCCGCCGAAGGTCGGGGAGCCGAGGAGCCACGGGTTGTCGATGAGCTGCTGCGTCCACATCTTCGGACGGCAGATGATGCCGGTGATGGGCATGATGCCGCCGCCGAAGGCCTTGCCGTAGGTCATGATGTCCGGGGTTACGCCCTCGTGCTCGCATCTCCACACCGTGCCGGTGCGGCCCATGCCGGTCTGGATCTCATCGAAGATGAGCGCCACGCCGGTCTCGTCGCAGATCCGGCGGACAGCCTTCAGGTAGCCATCGGCCGGGACAATGACGCCCGCCTCGCCCTGGATGGGCTCGAGGATTACGGCAGCGACCTTCTCGCCGACCGCCTGGAGGTTCGAGATTGCCTGCCTGATGTCATCGGCGACACCGTAGCGGACGTGCTGCACCTGCTGCACCATCGGGCCGTAGGGCTGGCGGTAGGTGCTCTTGCCGCATACCGAGACCGCGCCCATGGACTTCCCGTGGAAGCCGCCGACCGCGGAGATGAACCAGCGGCCGCCCGTCGCGATGCGCGAGAGCTTGAGCGCCATCTCGACGGCCTCGGCGCCGCCGTTCGTGAAGAAGCAGTACTGCAGGTCGCCCGGGGTGATGGCGGCCATCGCCTTGGCGAGGTATCCGCGGAGCGGATCGAGGAGCTCCTGGGAGTGGAGGGCCTGGTGGTCAAGCTGCGCCTTCACCACGTCCAGGATCTCGCTGTTGCGGTGCCCGAAGGTGAACACGCCGAAGCCCCCGAGGCAGTCGATGAACTTCTCGCCCTCGAGCCCGTAGCAGTAGGCGCCGCCGTCCTGCCACTCGAGGACCGCGCCCTCCGAGGAGTCAGAGGAGACTGACTTCCGGTACTTGAGCCAGCCAGGGGAAACATAGTTCTGGAACTGATCGAGGGTCTCCCGGACCATTCTCTTCTTCTCGGCCGCGGGAATGTCTTTGGTGTCAGTCTTGATGAGCCCGATGACCCGGTCAAGGGAGCTGATTACGTCCTGTCTGTTTTCTGCCATAGTCTTGCCTGCCCTGCATTCTTATATAAGATGCATTCGCTAGTTTGAGGAGACGCCGGACAAATAAAGGATTTGTGCCGCATTTCCGGTAACGACCCGGCCTGCTGATGCTCTCTGAGCACGGCCGGATCTTCCTGCGGCTGATTCTGAACTGGATAAAAAGTGTCCCGTTTTTTTTGATTGGGTTGTGCAGCCAGCACTGCCTGCAATGAAAAAAGTACAAAAGACATACGGACCAGAAGAAAAGGTCCGAAACTGCATAATTATCAGCCGCCTCGGTCTTTTTTATCCTGATGTACTGAGCATATCAGCATATCTCGTGCCTATGCGTCAGAAGCACCACTAAATATGCTATTGTCCTTTACGGAACCCGCATTAAAAGTCCTGTTATTGAGCAGAATTGCACTGTTCCTGCCCAGAACCAGCTGCAGTGCACCATAAGAGAGCAGCCGCCCCGGAGCGCTTCCTCTCAAGGGCGAAGGACAGCAGACCGCCGCCGGAGGCCCGGCAGACGCTCCGGACACCTTGGATATCCTCAAAATGAGGCGATACCGGTGCAATAAGTGCCGAAAATTTCGACTTATTGCACCAGTATCCGGATTTTCCCTCTGAAAACAGTCGGTTATGCAGATTTAACAAAATACCTGCCAAGGGCGGCTCCGGCTGACACTGAGGTGATGCCGCTGCATGAAATCAGGGCAAAAGTCAGCATCCGCGCGCTGACTGAGAGGCCGGAGATAAGATTGAGCCTGAGAGCGGCAGGGAGAGCGCATCATGGCATTTAGGAATATCGGCCTCGGCAATGTTACGCTCCCTGTCTTCAGGCTAATATACTATTATTAATATTGTTTTAACGAACAAATTTTGTTGATACCGTCCAGTAAATCGTGTATCTTATAACTATTTCAAATAGTGAAGGATAATCACATGCCAGACGTTAAGCCGTTTCCCAAACCTGACCTAAGCAAGTACCCTGAAATACCGGCAGGTGCATGTCTCAATTTCAATAACCGCTACGGTTATTACCAGGTTTACAAGAGTTTCCAAAAAGAAGATCTGTCTACGGGGAAGAAGCGCCAGAGCAGGATCACGTATGGTTCTATCGGACGAGACGGCTTTTTTTCTCCATCACCAACATGGCTTCTCTCAAAGAAGAATGATGAACTGCTGGTCAGGCTCGGAGAAAAGGATACCACCACAGAAAAGCTGTTAAAAGGAGCAGCAGAGGCGGCCGCAAAGGCTGCCAATGAGTCGGCCGCAGACACAAGGCGGCAGTCAAAAGTAGTACACCGTCTTGAACCATTGCTGCTCGGGACTCTGCTGAGATCGCTCAGCGGCAGAAGTGACGCGTCTTCTGTGAGTGATGCAATCAATGGCAGGCTCAAAGCAGAGCTCTTCGATCCGTTCCTTCCCGGAATGCTCGCTCAGGTTCCTGTGTCTCATGACACTGTAAGAAAAGTAATGCTGCTGGCCGATCCGGAAAAGTTCGCAAGCATGTGTCAAAAATTTACTGCCGGGCTGGCCTCAGAACTTGAAGGCAGAGTAATTGCGGCAGATGGACAGGCTGTCAAGGCAAGCCGCAGTACAGGAGAGAATGGCGGTGCGGCCTACATGATCATGAACTTTTACGATACAGTCGGGCGTGTCTGCATCGGACAAAAACTTATCGACCGTAAAACCAATGAGATTACTGCCGGACCTGAGATTCTGAAAAATCTTGATGTCAGGGGAGCAACTATTACGACAGACGCACTAAGCTGTCAGGCAGGCTTCGCAGAAAAAGTGATTCAAAGCGGTGCCCACTACCTGTTTGCACTAAAAGGCAATCAGGACAGAATGTCAGACGAAGCATTGTCACTTTTTACATTGTATGAAGGTCTGGCTTTATCGCTTGAACCAGAAACAGAACTCGATCATGGAAGGATTGAAACGCGACAGGTTTCAGTGCTTAAAGCCTCTCTTTTCTCAGAGGAGATCCGAAAGCGCTGGCTGGGACTTGGTGACGGAAGCATAGTCAGAATAGCCAGGAGCAGAACTAAAAAAACAACTGGTGAGGGATGTCCAGAAGTCGCGTGGTACATAACATCGATGGCTCCTGTTAAGGAGAACCTTCAGAAAATCTCAAAAACGGTAAGGGAGCATTGGAGCGTGGAAAATCGCCTGCACTGGCTGCTGGACATGCATTTCAGCCAGGACAGAATGCAGGCTGATGACCCGGTTTATGTTGCCAACAGAAGTGCTCTTAACAAAACAGCTCTGGCCATGATTGAGCACTGGCGCTTCTGGCTTTGGGAGACAAAAAAGACACCAAAGCTGCTGAGCGTGAGACAGGCTATGGAACGTTGTGAGCAGCCAAGAGTCGCTTTGGAGTGCCTATGTTGTGCTCTTGGCCTGCTTGATTAAAGTGTGTTCATGCGTTCGCCCTGGTATACGGCCGCTAGGGAGATGCATAAAGTTAGGTGTCCGACCAAATTGACAATTCCATTAAGTCCTTTTATCATAACTAGGCTTGTTTGGAGGATTCTCCCCCCACAAAGCCCCCGAAGATGTTGGTAGCATCGTAGAGGGCGGTTCTCAGCAATCTACTTGAGTCATGAATTTCTCCACTTCCATGAAAGTCTTGCCATCCCAGAGTTTTGCCTTCATGAATTCATTGACGCACTCATTTCTACCCTTGGCGGTGAACTTATAGAAATCTTCTACAGGAAGAGGTTTTTCCTTAAGAATCAGCATAGTATGCATTTCTCCCTCATCCCACCCTTGAAAAGAATAAGTATTACCGTTAAATCTCACATACAGATCTATTCCATAATGCAGATCATTAATAAATTCATTTATGTCCCCGTCGATCATACCTTGAAACTCCCTTTAAATATTTCTTAAAATGCCGGATCATAGCCCTTGACATAGGCATAGCTTGGGATCTTTTGAAGTTTCTGTCATATACGTGCCAATGCAGGATTTTCCTGCGGCTAGGATCCAAACTAGGTTCAGGATGATAGGCTATTTCAAATCGCAGAAAATGATCCTTGTCGTATATTCTCATCTCATGGAATGTCCCGTCAGGCTCTAATCTGATATATGCATAGCTCGAATGTGCTTCTTCTGGCAGTTTATGTCTTCCATTAAGTCCTGCCAGAACTTTTACGCCCTCAATTGTACCAATCGTGAAATACGCATACTTCACAATTTTGCCTGCAGCAAAAGTTCCACGTCCACCCATATCAAGAGTTCTCCCTTCTGGAAGTCATATAATCAACTGCGACTATGTGTCCGTCCATCTCGGGGAAAGGCTTACCAAAAACGATTACCGTAATTGGTGAGAGTTTTTCCAGCATCGCATGATAACCTCGCAAGAAATTCAGCCTGGATCGTCTGCAACCGATCATTCCAACAGCAACAATAGATTCTTTGGGAAGTGCATCAAAACAAAACTCAAATGTCTGCGCTAATCCCCAAGTAACCGTAGGAATTACCTTTAATCCCTTACTCTGCCAGTATGCACCTACCCATCTGCTCTTGCCTGTACTCTCTATCTGACGCCACAGAGGCATCTCGGCATATTGAGAAAAATCAGGAGTAAGCAGAAATGCATATTTTGACAGTCTAGACAAACTCAGATCCGGGTGTGAGTACAATGATTCAAAGCGATAATCATCGATAAAAAAAATGAACTCCCTTTTGGTTATTTTTCGTATCACGCGTGCTTGTATCTGAATATGAAATCAGCTGAATATCTCTTGTTTCTATGGTCTGAGGCATAATAACAGGGAACCCCCATTTCCCTTCAAATGGGAATCCATTCCGCAAAAACAAGACGGAATTTCTGTATTTATTTGATGTCATTGTAACTGGGGCCTCCATGCCCCGCGATTTTCGCGGAGACTAATGACCTTTTGCTTGTTTGGAGGACATATATCTCCGTGTTATCTAAATTTGGACAGGAAATTTGGTAGATTTCCTGCCAATCCAAGGCTATCTATCAGATCTTCTTAATAACTGACCTCCTCTGACGATGTATTAGCTACATTTGATACTCTCTCTAGTCTGGAAATCAGTTCGTTTTCAGGCAATATGACTTCCTGACCATTCATAGAAAGTAGGATGACAAGACACTGCCTGTATTTTCCGTAATCGATCTTTTTGCTTATGAACAATTCATCCAAAATGTCAATTGTCCCCTTCACAGGTACTCTCTCTTCAGCCGCAGCCTCAATAGTTGTCGGTTCATTCGTCAACAAAACTATATGTCTATACTTGGCTATAGCAATGGCAACTCTGTCATATAGAGACAGTTTGTTATATTTTAGGGACAAGTCTTCGGCAATATAAAATTCATCCTCTGTCCATGCAACCTTAACAAGGCCCAGCATGACAAGCTCATTGACAAGGCCTGCCGGTGAAAGCTTATCATCCGATATGGCGTCCTCATTCATTAGGTATGTGTAAGACAATTTAAAAGGCAAAGCCAATGCATCAAATTTCGAGAAGTCCACCCAGATGCTTGCCCCGCTGCATACACACTCCATATCAGCCTCCAACAGCGGCAGAGCACTGAAGTTTCACTGAATCGTAAGACTCCTGTAATAATTCAGCGCCCTTCTGTATTGAAATGGATCCTTCACATACTGCCCTGTAGACAAGCCTCCTGAAAAGACTTGGTTCTTCCTTAACTATACGTTCCGGTTCTCCTCCTTTCCGCCATTTTGCGCTGGAGGCTCTAACGTAAAAATCCTTGGCTGCGCTTTCGCCAAGGATCTCGCAAATACTGGCTCGTTTTACCAGCAGATACATCGAAATTCCATATTCACGGCAGATAGACAGCATATCATGTGTCACTCGGCTTCTCTTCTGTCCCAGTTCTTTGACAGCATCTGCCGCAGGGAAAAGGAAGGCTCCGCTTATCGCGGTAGCCCTGTTCTCGCATTCTTTTTCTGGCATATCCGAAGGCCAGTCAAAAACAAAATGTGCTGCCTCATGAATAATAGTGGATCTGACTCTCTCTGCATTCATGCCACTTCTGAAGACGATGTATGGTCGGCCGTTTACAGTGCCGTTCATGCCGGAAAAATCATCTTCTTTTATATTTAACGAAAAGACAAGTATGCCCTGATACTCAAGCGATTCAACTATATTTCCAACAGGACCGTGAAGCTGAACATTGAGGTAGTGTCGCAGGGCCTCAGCATTCTTTTCGTCATCATTACTCAGAGGAATGCTGTGTAAAGGAGGGCAGTCTTCAAGGATCTTATTTCCTAATACATTGACTGCCTCGAAAAATCTTCCGAAATACTCTTCGACTGCCCCGCGTATGTACTCCTGTCGTGTCTGGGTCAGCCGGGTATTCTTCCTGAATTCACCGTGTGCAAATACAAGCTTAGTCCCATGGTCCTTCAAAAAATCAGATATCTTTACGCCAAGAGCACCAGCCAAGGCACGAAGAGTTTCAATCCCAGGGTTACGCGAGTCACGCTCATAATAACTTATAGTCATGGGAGAAATATTGATTTTCGACGCCAGCTCTCTCATTGACAAATTGTTTTTCAGCCGGTAAAACCTGATATTTTTCCCAAGCATAATGATCGTCCTCATAGTTCTTAAGAGTTATGTTTACATTATATATCAATTATTTTATTTGTAAACAACAAACGATAGATAATTTAATTTTGTAAACAATCGTTAAAACTGCTTTCTAGTTCAATTGAACCAATCAAGGCACATGATTAAAGTTGTGATATTGGTACGATAAGTGTCAAAAAAATCGACTTATCCACTATCAAAAATTTATCAGTAAAAACAATTGTTTGCGTAATCTTAACAGAGACACTGTTCAGCACATATCAGCCTCTCTCAGTGGTGGCATGTGATGACTGCTGGCAGCAGAAAAAAAAATGGCTCAATCTCATTTTCTGTGTGATCGCTCGTTCCTGACGTAATCCTTTCTGCTGGCATCGATGATCTTGAGGAAGAAATATTCATCGTCAGGATAACCGTACCCCTGTCGTCTGAGAGTCTTAATTTTGTAGTTTATTCCCTCCATCATGCCATTGGAAATTCTGAACTTTGCACGAGCTACCATGCCATTGAAATGCTCCTTTATAAGCTTGCTGAACCACAGAAGATG